>JAEWWM010000044.1 GCA_023458915.1 Bacillota bacterium | reverse complement strand
GTCCTTTAAATTTATTAAAAGCACCGTTTAATTTTCCAATATCGTCCTGTCTGGAAAAAATTTCAGAAGTAAAAAAAGACGGGAATGAATTAGACAAAATTTTGTATTTGTATAGATTAAATGATTTGCTTAAATGAAATTCAAATGTCACTTATGGCTGAAAACCGCATAAATATTGGATTACTTCATGATTTTTATGGCACCCTAGGGCACACCGGAGCAAAATTCATTTTGGTACTACATTTCATTTTTTTGTAAAATTGCTAATAAAAAAGTTGTTAGCTATACTATTTAAAAGGTGGTAATTAATATGTGGAACATAGTATTTCTTATAATTGGGGTTATAATCGCTTTTTATCTTTCCGGTATCAGGGTTATTAAAGAATGGGAAAGATTTGCTGTTTTGACACTTGGAAAATTTTCTGGTATTAAAGGCCCAGGAATAGTTGTTGTTTTGCCTATTTTTCAAGCAATTGCCGCTAAAGTAGATATGCGTGTTTCTGCCAGTCAATTTCAGTCAGAAACAACTCTTACAAGAGATGGCGTTACAGTTACTGTTGAGGCTGTATTATTTTGGAAAGTCGTTGATCCAAAAAAAGCAACCCTAGTAGTTAATGATTACGCAAAATCTGTTCAGCTTGCAGCACAAACTACTTTGAGAGATGTTATCGGCAAGATGAATTTAGCAGATATTTTATCTAATATTCAAGAACTGGATTATACTTTAAAAGAAAGTATCGGATTAAAAGTTAATCAATGGGGCATTGAAACAATGTCGGTTGAAATCAGAGATGTTTCTATTCCCGAACAGTTACAAGAAGTTATGTCTCGTGCGGCTCAGGCAGAAAGAGAAAAACAAGCAAGAATTACTTATGGTGAAGCTGAAATTGAGGCAGCTCGCAAGTTTGTCGAAGCATCTCGCGTTTATGAATCTGATCCTCACGCATTACAACTTAGAGCAATGACAATCATGTACGAGGCACTTAAAAGCGATACTAACACAGTAATAGTTATTCCTTCCAATATGAGCGATTCGCTTAACCCAACAGTAATGTCTTCAGCAATTTCTACCGCTACAACAAAAAATGCTCAAAATAGAATTAGCGAGTAATTTTGATTTATTATTACATATTATTAATGGCTTAAATTTACTGAACGTTAATTTACCGAACCAGTATTATCAGCAGTATGCAAAATTATCATTAGATTTTTACGTTTCTTCTCCGCCGTCGGCGGAGAAGAAACAAAAACTCATATATGAATACCAAATTGTACAAACCAAAATTCTAGAATTTCTGAGGTTTAAGAAAAAATTATGTATAAAAAACTAAGTTTAATGTTAAAAAGACCAAGTATTTATGAAAAGTCTGAAGAGAAATTTTGGACTGATCCTCATATTTCAAAAGAAATGCTTAAATTTCATTTGGATCCAAATACTGACCTTGCAAGTCGGAGACCAGAACTTATAGAAAAAGCGATCGATTTGATCACTAATTTAGCGTCAACTGATAAAAAAATACTTGATATTGGTTGTGGGCCAGGACTTTACACAAAAAAACTGTCTGATATAGGCTATGACGTTACAGGCCTTGATTTTTCACAAAACTCTATCAAATATGCAAAATCTCATGATAAAAAAAGTAAATACATAATTGAAGATTATCTAAAAATGAATTTTGATGAAGAATTTGATATGATTCTACTGATCTGGTGTGATTATGGAGCTTTGGTGCCAACCGACAGAAAGATTTTGCTTGAAAAAGTATATAAGGCATTAAAACCCGGCGGTTTATTTTTATTTGATGTGCTTACAATTAATCACTTAAATAAACAGGAAGAAAACAGAATTTTTGAAATTTGTGAAAAAGGTGGGTATTGGAGTCCTAATCCTTATATAGTTTTTAGTGGCCATTATAAATATAAAGAAAATGTTATAGGCGATAGAATTATCGTTATTGAAAATGAAAAAGAACGAATTTTTAATCTTTGGACTGCTTATTTTACAAGGGAATCATTGTCAATAGAGTTAAAAAATGCAAATTTTACAATAAAAGATTGTTATTCTGGCGTTATGAACAAACATTACGAAGAAAATTCAGATTTTCTTTGTGTTCTTGCAGAAAAATAGTTAAATTTATGGAATCAGCCAAGAATTATTTTCTCAAATTGTTCCTCTGAAATTATCTCCACATTCAGTTTTTTAGCTTTATCAATTTTGCTGCCGGGATCTGCGCCGGCCAGGACATATGAAGTTTTTTTAGAAACACTAGAGCTGACACTGCCGCCCATATCTTCAATGATTTTACTTGCTTCGCCGCGTGTATAGTTTTCAAGCGAACCTGTTAATACAAATGTTTTATTTTTTAATTTCTGATTTTTGATGTCACTTTTAAATATCATTGAAATGCCGTGATTTTTGAGTTTTTCTATTAGATTTAAATTCTGAAAAACAGAAAAATAAGATAAAATACTCTCGGCAATAACGCTTCCAATTCCAGGGATTTCACAGATTTCTTCTTCTCTGGCTTTAATAATATTATCAATATTTTCGAACTTTGCAGCTATAAGTTTCGCCGCTTTTTGCCCCACGTGACGTATACCAAGTCCAAACAAAATTCTATCTAGACCTCTGGTTTTTGATTTTTCGATAGCACTTAAAATATTTTTCGAAGACTTTTCTCCCATGCGTTCCATAGCGGTTAATTTTTGCATATTTAAATCATAAATGTCTGACGCAGAAGTTATAACTCCAGCGGATACAATTTTAGTCATCAAAGTTTCGCCAAGACCTTCGATATCCATAGCTCCGCGCGAAACAAAATGAATTAAATTCCGAAGAAGTTGAGCGGGACAATCGGTATTCACACACCTTAGCGCAACCTCATCGTCAATTTGAGTAACTTCAGATCCGCATGAAGGGCATAAATCCGGTAACTCAAAAGGCTTAGAATACTCTCCGCTGCGAACAACTTTTATAACTTCGGGTATAATCTCGCCCGCTTTTCTTATAAGCACTGTGTCGCCGATTTTAATATTTTTTTCTTTAATGAAATCTTTGTTATGAAGAACCACTCTGCCGACCGTTGTGCCGGAAATCAAAACCGGTTCAAGCACACCTGTTGGAGTTAAAACTCCGGTTCTGCCTACACTTATTTCAATATTTAAAAGTTTTGTCTCTTTCTCTTCAGGAGGATATTTAAACGCCTCCGCCCACCTTGGGAATTTAGACGTGCTGCCAAGAATTTCCCTTTGCTCAAAAAAGTCCACTTTAACAACAGCACCATCGGTTTGAAAAGGAAGTTCTTTTTTAATTATACCTATCCTATTTATCTCATTTATAATATCGTCGATTTTTTTGTAAGTGTTGTAAAAAGGCGGAACAGGAAAACCTAAACTTCTTAAAAAATCTAAAGATTCTTTGTGTGATGTTAAAATTTCGCCTTCTATTTTTTGAATGTTAAAAACAAAAATTTGAAGATGGCGCGAAGCTGTAATTTTTGGATCTTTTTGACGAAGCGAACCCGCGGCGGCATTTCGCGGATTTTTGAAAGTTTGAACACCTTCTAATTCTTGTTTTTCAGTAATTTTTAAAAAGTTTTCTTTGGACATATAAACTTCTCCGCGAATTTCCAAAAATGAAAGCTTTTCCGGAAGAGTTTTAGGAAGATCACTAATAGTTAAAATATTTTCAGTTATATCCTCGCCAACTTGCCCATCACCCCTTGTTGACGCGCGCCATAGAATTCCGTTTTTATACTCGACCGAAACCGAAAGGCCATCAATTTTAGGTTCAACCACATAAGAAGGCTCGTTTACAGCATTTCGAACTCTTTTGTCAAAAGCGATTATTTCTTCCAAAGAAAAAGCATTATGAAGACTCTCCATTTTTACGTCGTGAGTAACCGGCGAAAATTTTAAAGAAGCTTCTCCCCCTACATTTTGAGTAGGAGAATCTTCTGTTGCAAGCTCAGGAAACTCGTTTTCCAAATCTTCAAGAGCTTTTACTATCATATCATACTCGTAATCGTCTATCTCAGGCGAATCTTCATCATAGTACCTTTTATTATGATACTCTATCTCGTTTCTGTATTTTTCCGCTAAAATCCTTGCTTCTTTAAACGTCATAAAAACAGCGCCTTTTTGTAAACTTATTTTTGCTTCTTCTCCGCTGCATGCGGGGTAGAAACCTGGTAAAACTTAAACTAGCAAAAATTTTGAACGTCGTCAATTGTAACTTTAGCCTGAATCAAGGGCATTTTTATCGGTTTTTTATCTTCAATTTTTATGGCGTCTTTTAAAACTTTTTTAGCTTCGTGGCATTTTTCTAAATCAGATGAGTAAAAAGTTGCTAAAACTTCTCCGCTGCAAACTTTATCACCTAATTTTTTATTTAATATTATACCTGCACTGTAATCTATTTGATCTTCTTTTTTTTCTCTTCCCGCACCTAAAATCATTGCAGCTTTTCCAAGTTTACAAGCATTTATAGAAGTAATAAAACCTTCAGATAGCGACAAAAATTCAAATTTAATTTTAGCATTATTTAAATAATCTTTATTTTCAAATACGGATGTATCGCCGCCTTGCGCCTCTATCATCTCTAGAAACTTATTAAACGCAGCACCTGATTCTATGGAATCAATCGTAAGCTTTTCACACTCTTCAATTGACCCTCTGCCAGCAAGGTAAAGCATATTAGTTGCCAAACAAACTGAAATTTCTCTAAGATCATTAGGACCATTTCCTTTTAAAATTTCACACGCTTCCCATACTTCAAGCGAGTTCCCAATAGCATTCCCAAGCGGGGAATCCATATCGGTGATTATCGCTATGACTTTTTTACCAAACTGCTCTCCAATGCTTACCATAATTTTTGAAAGAGCTATAGCATCTTCTTTAGTTTTCATAAATGCACCGCTTCCGACTTTAACGTCAAGTACAATGCAGTCAGCTCCGGAAGCAATTTTTTTACTCATAATACTCGATGCAATTAAAGGCATGCTTTCTACCGTTGCTGTAACGTCCCGAAGAGCGTAAATTTTTTTGTCTGCCGGAACAAGATTTCCGCTTTGACTTATAATACAGCATCCAACATTTTCAACGATATTAAAAAACTCGTTTTTCTGAAGCGAAACACGCATTTCTGGAATAGACTCTAGCTTATCAATCGTTCCGCCTGTATAACCAAGGCCTCTACCGGACATTTTTGCAACTTTTACCCCGCACGCTGCAACTATTGGCGTAACTATTAAAGTGGTTTTATCCCCTACTCCGCCTGTACTATGTTTGTCGACTTTTATTCCATTAATCAATGACAGATCTATAGTATCACCGGAATTTATCATATACTTCGTAAAAATCATGCATTCTAAATCAGTCATGCCGTTAAAATATACAGCCATGAGAAATGCCGACATCTGGTAATCAACAACCTCGCCGCTTAAATAGCCGTTTATGAAATATTTTATTTCTTCTTCGCTGAGCTCTTTATTATCTCTCTTTTTTTCTATTATGTCGTATGCTCTCACTAAAAAAATAAAACCTCCGCTTTAAAATTTAAAACTGCATCTCTTTTGCAATTTTGATAATCTTACTTGTACCCAGCCTTGAAGCGCCTGCTTTAATAAACGCTTCAGCATCTTCTAAAGTGCTGATTCCACCGGATGCTTTTATTTTAACGTTTTCGCCTAAATGTTTTTTAAAAAGAATTATGTCTTCAAGCCGAGCACCTGATTTTGAAAAACCCGTTGAAGTTTTAATAAAATCCGCATCGGCGCTCGTAACTATCTCACACATCCTAACTTTTTCTTCTTCGGTTAAAAGGCACGTTTCAACAATAACTTTTAAAACATTTTTGCCGCAAACTTCTTTGATATTTCTTATCTCATTTTCAACTTCGCTATAATTTTTGTCTTTAAGCGCACCTATGTTAATAACCATGTCAATTTCATTCACACCGGAATTTAAAGCGTCTTCAGTTTCAAAAACTTTGACTTTGGAAGTATTATATCCATTCGGAAAGCCAATTACAGTGCATATTTTAAGATTATTTTTCACATAATTTTTTGCTTTTTCAACATAACACGGCGGTATACAAACTGATGCAACGCCATATTTTATTCCCTCGTCACAAAGAGCATAAATTTGTTCCAATGTGGATTCAGGTGCAAGTAAAGTATGATCAACTCTTGAAAGAATCTCATTTATATTCACAAGCAAACCGCCTTTATAAAAATAAACTCAGAAAAATCTGTTATCTTGCGCCTTTTTCATAAGGCACCCCGGACGCCTTTGGTGCGGATGAACGGCCAACGAATAAGATCAGCATTAAAATCGTAAGCACATATGGAATCATCGCAAGAATGGTTGACGAAATTTGAATGTTGCCTCCGCCAAGGATAATTACAAGAGCCTGAGAAAATCCAAAAAGTAAGCACGCACCGTAAGTACCGATTGGGCGCCATTTTCCGAATATTACAGCGGCTAAAGCTATAAATCCTTGCCCACTGATTGCAGTAGGCGTAAACTGAGAAATTATAGCAAGTGTTACAGTTCCTCCGCCAAGCCCTGCTAAAATCCCCGAAAGTATAACACAAAAATAGCGAGATTTATAAACTGAAACTCCAAGAGTATCTACTGCCGCTGGGTGCTCGCCCATTGCACGAATTCGAAGCCCCCATTTGGTTTTATAAAGCATAAACCATGCGATAACTACAACTAAAGCCGCTAAAAGCACTGTTACATCAATATTTAAATTCGCAAACGGAGTATTTTGAAGGTATTTCTGGTCTATTACTTTCGGAAGTTTTACAGGCACAGGTAAAGTTGTAGTTGCGCCACCAAAAAAATACCGCGACAAAAACATCGCTGCACCGGGACCAATTAGATTTATAGCAATTCCCGAAACCGTCTGGTCAGCTTTGAAAGTAACTGAAGCAACAGCGTGTAAAAGTGCAAGCATACCTCCGGCGAGCCCTGCACAAAGAAGCCCAAGCCAAGCGTTTTGTGTGAAATATCCAACCGCGGCCCCAGCTAAAGCACCAATACTCATCATACCTTCGAGCCCAATGTTGATTATGCCTGACCGTTCAGATATAACTCCGCCTATTGCCGCAAGCGCTAACGGAGCTGAGTACATTAAAGTTATTGAAATTGCAATTAAAATACTGCTAAACACCGCGCCTCTCCTCCTTTTCAAGAAATCTATTTATAAGAGTTGGTATTATGCTAACAAGCGCCACAAAGAAAACTATAACACCAATCATGATGTTAACTATTTCAGACGGTGCACCGGTTTTAAATTGAAGTGATTGACCTGCATAAATAAGTGCGCTGAACATAAGCCCCGCCAGTATGCATCCGAGCGGCGAACTACCGGCTATGAGCGCAACGGAAAGCCCATTAAATCCGTAATTTTCAAATATGGAAAGCACATGGATATTATGCGAAGATGTTCCAGTGATTGACAGCGCTCCCGCCAAACCCGACAAAGCTCCAGCAATAATCATTGTGTAAACAATATTTCTGTTAACATTAATTCCTGCATTTTGTGCCGCTTCTGAATTAAGCCCCAAAGCCCTGAATTCATACCCTTTTCGGGTTTTATAAATAAGTACCCATATAACAACGGCCATAATTACAGCAACCAAAAAATTTAGGTTAAAATCAGTTTTTAAGATTATATCGTTAAGAATTGAGTTGTTTTTGAAAAAATTTCTCCCTTCAGTGGAAAATTTCCAATTATAAAGAAGAATAGTAAACCCTGAGGGATTAATTAAAAAAGTACCGTCACTATCAGGCTTATGGAACATTTTTGAATTTGCGACAAAGTTGCAAAGATAAAGCGCAATCCAGTTGAACATTATACTAGTAATAACTTCGTGAATTCCAAACTTTGATTTTAAAATTCCAATTAAACCACCAAAAATTGCCCCAGCAAGAACACCTGAGAAAATCACCAGCGGAATTTGAATCAATGGGTGAAAATTAAACATTATTCCGACTATAGTGGAAACTATAGTGGAAACTATGTACTGCCCCTCGGCTCCAATGTTAAAAAGCCCGGATTTAAACGCAAATGCCACACTAAGGCCAGTAAGTATAATGGGCGTACTTTTTAAAATAACATTTACAATAAATTTCGGTCTTGAAAAAATAGAATTAATCATAACAGCCATGGATTCCGATGGACTATAGCCCGTTAAAAGAAGTATAATGCAAGCTACCAAAAACCCGCAAAGCACCGCTATACAAGTGCGCATAAATGGAGTTTTTAAAAATCTGGCGATACTTTTAGTCATTTTCTTTACCTCCCGCCATCAAAAGCCCAATGCGCTGCTCATCGGCTTCACTTTGGCTAAATTCGCCTACGATAGATCCGTTATAAATTACCGCAACTTTATCGGAAATATCCAAAATTTCATCGAGCTCTAAAGAAATTAAAAGCACAGCTTTGCCCTTATCACGAAGATTAATAAGAGTTTTATGAACGTACTCGATAGCGCCAACATCAAGTCCACGTGTTGGCTGAACAGCAATTAGCAAATCCGGGTCGTTTGCAATTTCTCTGCCGATAATTAGCTTCTGTTGGTTTCCGCCGGAAAGATTCCTTATGCGGGTGTATTTACAATTCGGCGGTCTTACGTCATAGTGTTCAATAAGCTTATCTGTAAATTTATCACGTTCTTCATAGTTTAAAAATCCATGAATATGGAACGGAGCTTTTCTGTATTTTTCAAGTATTGCGTTATCGGCAACGGACATGTCAAGAATTAGCCCATCGCGATGTCTGTCTTCATGAATAACTGAAATTTTGCTGTCGAGAACGTACCTGGTGTTTGTATTTTGAATTTCTTTTCCATTTATTAAAATTTGCCCGGATTCGATGCATTTTTGGCAAATTATAGCTTCCAAAAGTTCTTTTTGGCCGTTCCCATCGACACCTGCAAGTCCATATATCTCTCCGCGTCGAAGCGACATGGAAAGATTTTTAACAGTCTCAACGCCTCTTTCACAGCGCACACTTAAATTTTTTATCTCAAAAACGACTTCACCCGGCACAGCTTCTTTTTTATCAACAAATAATTTAACTTTGCGCCCAACCATTTTTTCAGCAAGACTTTGCTCGCTTTCAGCCTGAACATCAACCTCGCCCATTAGCTTGCCTTTGCGAATTATAGTGCAGTCTTTTGAGGATTTTTTTATCTCTTTAAGCTTATGAGTGATAATTATTATTGTTTTACCGTCTTTTTTCAGGTTTTCTATTACATCGAAAAGTTCGTCGATTTCCTGCGGAGTGAGCACGGCTGTAGGTTCATCTAAAATTAAAATTTCTGCGCCGCGGTAAAGCGCTTTTAAAATTTCGACTTTTTGCTGCATTCCGACTGAAAGGTTTCTTACTCTTCTTTTAAGGTCAACCTTCATTCCGTAGCGCTTTATGATTTCTATGACTTCTTTTCGAGCTTTTTTCATATTGATTATGCCAAATTTGTCAGTTGTTTCATTACCCAAAATAATATTTTGAAGAACCGTGAATTTTTCAACAAGCATAAAATGCTGATGAACCATGCCAATTCCGTGCGATATAGCAGCGTTTGGGTTTTTGATATTCACAGGCTTGCCGCTTAAATAAATTTCGCCGTAATCAGCACCGTAAAGCCCGTAAAGGATATTCATAAGCGTACTTTTTCCTGCGCCGTTTTCGCCTAAAATAGCATGCGTTTCGCCTTTTTTAACGTCAAGGTCAATATTATCAAGAACTTTAAAGTTCCCAAAATATTTTGTTATTCCTCGCATCTGGACGGCGTAATCTTTACTAATTTCCACCGGCATCCCCCTTTATTTATAGTCAGTAGATTCTTTTTCTATATTTTCAAATTCGGAAGATTTTCCATAAATTTATTATAAGCATCTAAAATCCCTGGAGGAATGATTTCTTCTTTCACAAGTTTTTCTTGCAAAGCCGAGACTTTTTTGCGCAATTCTTCATTTATATTTGGATTGTTTTCAGGAATTCCAACGCATCCTTCTTTTATTCCGTATGAAAATGTTTTTCCGCCAATTTTTTCACCGTTTAACGCGCGAGTTGAAATGAGGTCTATTGCTTTTCCTACATTTTTTATCGCTGAAGTTAAAACATTTTTTGGAGCAAGGTATGATTGGTCCATATCAACACCTATTGCGTACTTTCCTGTTTCTTTTGCCGCTTCGATAACTCCCGTACCAACTCCGCCGGCGGCGTGGAAAATAACGTCGCAGCTGTCGAACATTTTTATAGCTATTGCTTTACCTTTTGCGGAATCTGAGAAGCTTTCCGCGTACTGCACTTTTACTTCTATAGGTTTGCCAAGCTCTTTGGCAGCGTAAGCGACACCAGCTCTGTAACCATATTCAAACTGGTCTATAACTATGCTTTTTATTCCGCCAACAAAGCCCACTGAATTTGTTTTAGTTGTGTAAGCCGCTATGTACCCTGCAAGGAATGAAGATTCCTCCGCCCTAAACACTACCCCAGCTACATTGTCGGGGTTCTTATCGCCGAACGAAAAATCCGCTAGAGCATAATTAATTTCTGGGTTAGTCTTTGCCGCGGTTTCGATGGTATCTGCAAGTTTGAACCCGATTCCCCAAATAAGATCTGTTTTTTCATCGGCAAGTTTATCAATATTAATTGAAAAGTCAGAAGTTTGCGGACATTCAACGTAACTTACCTTTGACTTTGTCTCTTTCGCGAATTCTTTTAAGCCTTCCCATGCTGATTGCTGAAATGACTGGTCGTTTATTCCGCCGCCGTCCGTCACCATTGCCACAGAAAATCTATTGTCATTTTTGGATTCCGCCGCAATTTTATAGCCAGTTTTAATAATAAATCCTAAAATCCCTATACCGATTATCACAAGTAATAAAACCCATATTTTCGAAATTATTTTTTTCATAATTTCCTCCAAGCTAAAGTCTAAAAGTAGCTAAGAAACTGTTTCGAGCGCAATTTTAACCATGTCACAAAAACCCTTTTCTCTTTCGTCTGACGAAAGAGAAAGCCCACGGAGTGGGCAATCTGAAATTGTTAAAATGCACAATGCCTCTTTTCCGGATTTTGCGGCATTCATGTAAAGTGCTGCGGCTTCCATCTCAACTGCTAAAATACCCATCTCGCCCCATTTTGGAAGAATGGATTCATTACTATAAAAAACATCTGTCGAATAAACATTGCCTACAAAAGTCTTTATACCTATATCTCGCGAACATTCTTCCGCGCGTTTTAGAAGATTAAAATTAGCAATTGGAGCGAACGTTCCATTTAGTTCGTACTGACTTCCGTAACTGGAATCAGTGCACGCTCCCATTGCTATAACTATATCTTTTAAATTAATTCGATTATTTATTGCCCCGGCGCTCCCGACTCTTATGATTCTCTGAACATCATAAAAATTAAAAAGCTCGTAGGAATATATTCCGATGGAAGACATTCCCATGCCTCCACCCATAACGGAAATGGTTTTGCCTTGGTATTTTCCGGTAAACCCAAGCATATTTCTTACTTCATTGAAACATTTAATATTTGTTAAAAAATTCTCGGCAATATACTTCGCTCGCAGTGGATCACCTGGCATCAGCACGGTATCCGCAACGTCTTCTTTAGCTGCCGCAATGTGAGGAGTAGGAATTTTTAGCATAACACAGATATTCCCTTACAATATGAATTTTTTATATATTATGTAATTTCGCATAAACTTAGCATCTTTGCGGTTCTTAACATAAAACTTTTTGAATATTATTAATCAGCTTGTTTCACTGTTTCTTAATTTAATTTTCATAATTGGATTTTAGCATTTTAGAGAATAATTTGTCAAGAATTTCGGCTGATTTTTGTATCACTGGCCCGCCAGCAACTACGCAAAATAAAGTGATGATCCCAACTGTTCCACCCATAAGCCAACCTAAAAGCAAAGTAATAGCATCGAGTGTAATTTTTATCATCCTAAAAGATTTATTTAATTTTTTACTAAGGATTATCGCTGCAGCTGTCCATGGATCTATTCCGATATCAATGCTTACAAAACCACCAAGGCTTACAAATGCCAAAAAACAACCAAAAAGTGAGACGCAAAGCTGCCATATGAACATATTTGGAATATGCATTAGATCATAAATATGTATCCCTGTTTGAATAAATATTCCTAAAACAAATGTGTAAATTACAGTTCCTATGTGAATATATTTGCGATTTACAAAAAAAACTATAGCAACAAGAGTTGTGTTTAAAATATTAGCTGTCAGTCCAACATTTATTCCGATTATTTTACTAAGACCATCATAAAAAACCGTTATTGGGTCTGCGCCTTGTGCAGCTCTTATATTAAGTCCGCATGCAATTCCAAGCGCTATGATGCTCAGCGTACATATAAGTATCTTTTTCGCCCAACGCACTGCTGATTCACGTTTTAACTTCAGTTCCATCCTTTAAAATCTCCTTTAAAAATGAGTCCCCTTTTATTGTAGCATCTATTTCTAAATAATCCAAAACAGTCGCACCTATATTTCCAAAACCTTTCTGGGTCCCAAGGTTTATACCCGGTTTTATATGTTTGCCGTAGATCACCATGGGAGTATATTCCCGCGAATGATCAGTCGAAGGTGTTGACGGGTCACATCCATGGTCAGCAGTTATTATCAAAACGTCTTCTTCCTTCATTTTTTTGATAATATTTGCTAGCTCTCTATCGAAATAAGAAAGCGCTGAAGTATAGCCTTTTACATCATTACGATGACCATAAATCATATCAAAATCAACAAGATTCAAAAAGCAGAGCCCTTGGAAATTTTTATCCATTACTTCAAGAAGCTTATTTATTCCATCTGGATTTCCGTTTGTTTTTATGCTTTCAGTAATACCTCTTCCAGCAAAAATATCGTTTATTTTGCCGAGCGCGATAACATCTAAATTTTGCTTTTTTATGTAATCGAGCATAGTTTTTTCAGGCGGTGCCAAAGCCAAATCATGGCGATTGGTCGTGCGTATAAAGTTCGGATAAGTACCCATAAACGGGCGGGCTATTACCCTGCCGACTGCATGATCACCTGTTAAAATTTTACGCGCGATCTCGCAGTACTCATAAAGCTTAGCAATAGGAATAACATCTTCATGAGCCGCAATTTGAAAAACACTATCGGCGGAAGTATAAACTATTAACTTGCCGGTTTCCACACTTTCTTTACCGTAATCTTTTAAAACCTCAGTACCTGAATAAGGCATATTACATAAGGTTTTGCACCCTGTTGCTTCTTCAAATTTTTGAATTATTTCTTTTGGGAACCCATTCGGGTAGGTTGGCATTGGCTTTTTTGATTCTATACCCGCAATTTCCCAGTGACCAATTATAGTATCTTTTCCTTTTGAAATTTCTTCCATGCGCGCAAAGCTTGCCTGAGGATTTTCTTCACTTTCGGCATAATTCATGCTGTCAATATTAAAAAAACCTATTTTTTTCATGTTCGGCATATAAAAATTCTCGCAGCTATAACAAGCTTTAAGCGTATTGCTGCCTTTATCGCCATATTCATTGGCATCCGGCATTTCGCCTATCCCTACACTGTCCAAAACTATAAGAAAAACTCTTTTCATGAATTTTACCTCCGGATTTAAAGTTTAGTTTATCAGATCTTTACTTGATAGTCTAGAGACTTTATTATAGGGCATTACAAGGAAGTGTAGATTAATGATTATTTTTTAAAATTATAGAAATATAAATTAATTTTATGTAAAATGCCAATATTTTATAAAAACAACAAAAATCTATTGATTTTTTATTTATTGGATAATAAAATACACATTAGCACTCAGTGTACAAGAGTGCTAATATATCTCTACAATAATTTTAAGGAGGCTTTTAAATGGCAGTTGTCAGACCTATTTTAGACAAAATTGTAGTTCAGGTTCAAAAGTCCGAAAAATCTATGAGCGGAGGAATAATTCTTGCGGGAGGTGCAAAAGAACAACCCTTAACCGCACACGTTCTTGCGAGAGGTCCGGGAGGTTTAATTGACGGAAGAGAAGTGAAAATGTACATAAACGAGGGCGATGATGTGCTCATACCCGCGCATAGCGGAACAAAATTTACGATGGATGGCCAGGAATATATTATTATTCCTCAGTCCGAAGTCTTAGCTATAGTTTCGTAACATAAACTTTTATAACAGACTTTTTCCAAAATCAGAATTGTAGTTGTTTTTCTTCCGCCGCAGACGGGGTGAAAAGCAAAAAATACTTGGTTCTGAAATACACAAAATAAAATATTAAAAGGAGTTAGAGGCATTTATGGCAAAAGAAATTTCATACGGTGAAGAAGCGAGAAAATCCCTCCTTTCCGGAATTAATCAATTAGCGGATACCGTTAAAATTACACTTGGACCAAAAGGCAGGAATGTGGTTCTTGATAAAAAATTCGGCGCACCTTTAATCACGAATGATGGTGTTACAATCGCAAAAGAAATTGAGCTTGACAATCCTTTTGAAAATATGGGCGCTCAGCTTGTTAAAGAAGTCGCCACAAAAACTAACGATGTAGCAGGCGATGGAACTACAACCGCAACACTTCTGGCGCAAAGCCTCATTCGCGAAGGCATGAAAAATGTTGCCGCTGGCGCAAATCCAATGGTACTCAAAAGAGGAATCAGCAAAGCGGTTGATAAAGCTGTAGAAGCTATTATTAAAAATTCAAAAGCAGTTAACGGAACCGAAGATATCAAAAGGGTAGCAACTATTTCTGCTGCAGATGAATTTATCGGCAGCCTTATTGCCAAAGCCATGGAAAAAGTAAGTTCAGATGGGGTTATTACGGTTGAAGAATCAAAAACAGCCGAAACATATTCTGAAGTAGTTGAAGGTATGATGTTCGACCGCGGGTATATAACACCATACATGGTGACCGACAACGACAAAATGGAAGCCGTTATTGATGATGCTTATATTTTAATTACAGACAAAAAAATAGTGAGTATTCAGGAGATCTTACCGCTTTTAGAGCAGGTTGTAAAATCCGGTAAAAAACTTGTAATAATCGCTGATGATATTGAAGGTGATGCACTCGCTACTTTAATAGTCAATAAACTTCGCGGAACCTTTACATGCATTGGAGTTAAAGCGCCTGGTTTCGGCGACAGAAGGAAAGAAATGCTTCGCGATATAGCAATTCTTACAGGCGGTGAAGTAATCTCTGAGGAGCTTGGCCTTGAACTTAAAGATACCACAGTCGAACAGCTTGGCCGCGCGCATCAAGTAAAAGTAGAAAAAGAACGCACAATAATTGTTGATGGCGCAGGTGATCCGAAAGAAATTAAAGCGAGAATATCACAAATCAGAAATCAAATCGAAGAAACAACTTCTGATTTTGACCGCGAAAAACTTCAAGAACGCCTTGCGAAACTTGCCGGCGGCGTAGCGGTTATTAAAGTCGGTGCAGCAACAGAAATAGAGATGAAAGAAAAGAAACTTCGTATAGAAGACGCTTTAGCAGCAACAAAAGCAGCTGTTGAAGAGGGAATAGTTGCTGGCGGCGGAGTGGCCTTAATTAATGTAATATCAGACGTTGAAAAAGTTGTAAGCGACGCTCAGGGCGACGAAAAAACCGGTGCATCTATAGTTCTTAAGTCTCTCGAAGAGCCACTCAAGCAAATTGCTATTAATGCAGGACTTGAAGGTTCTGTGATAGTGCAAAATGTTAAAAGCAATGGCACGATTGGATATGGCTACAATGCCTTGAGCGATGAATATGGCGATATGATTAGCTTCGGAATTGTTGATCCAACAAAAGTTACGCGCTCAGCGCTTGAAAATGCGGCATCAGTTGCAAGCATGGTTTTAACAACCGAAGCACTGGTCACCGATAAAAAAGAACCCGCAGCTCCTATGGCAGGAATGCCTGACGGCGGCATGGGTGGAATGTATTAAAAAATAGCGCTAAATTTATACAAAAAATAAGTTAATCACCCTTTACTGGGTGATTAATTTTTTTAAAAGTTTGAAATTTACTTTTAGCAACCGCAACCGCAACCGCCACCACAGCCACAGTCATCGCGATCGCCACAGCAACAGCATAAAATTATGATTGCAATAATGATTATGAAACAGCAGTTGTTTCCGCCGAAAAAGTTGTTACACATGTATGAATTCCTCCTTTTAATATTTACACTAACATACTATTTGATTGCAAAAGAATTGGTTACACTCATATTTTTATAAAAAATTTAAGGTTGTATTGCTTTAAGTATTTGTGATAGATCTTACTCAAAATACAGCGAGAGAAAGGCAGCTAAATAAGCCACAGAGCAAATATTTTTTAAAATTGGCAACACTCAAAAGTATAATTTTTTAGAACCGGGTCTACAGGACGTGGAATGGGTTTTACCTATGCTAGTGTGCGCTTTTTAAAAATTTACTTGATTTTAATTATCGAATTTTGTATTATAGTAATAATCAAATAGTAAATTTAAGTAAAAAATACAGTAAAAATAGTTAAAAATAAAGAGGTGAAGAGTGGTTATGAATAAAAATATTAATGAAATAATGTTGAAAATTATATCAAGCGACCAACTTTGCGAAGAGCTTATGAAGCAGAAATCAATTGATGAGATTTACAAATTTTGTCTATCAATAGGCGAAGGATATACAAAAGAGGAATTTGAAGAATATTTTGACGAGATTATGGAGGAATACCATAGCGCCCCTGAACATTACCCTAAAAAAATCAGCGACGAACAAATGGATAATGTTTCCGGAGGACTTGGCAAAAATATATATTCAAAAGCTCTTGCTGTTTCCCTTGCCACTTTAACATTGGCCTCATCAGGGCTTCCTCAAGCGCACGCGGCCGCTACCGATTCACCTTCTGCTTCCACAAGTTCATCAAGAATTGCTATTAAAAAAAATCAACCAACTTTTTGGCAAAAATATAAAAAATGGATAATTGGCGCAAGTGTTGCCGCAATAGCAATAGTAGCCGGTGTTTCTTGGTACAATAGGGATACAATTAAAGGCTGGTTCCAAAAAAAGCCTGACGCACAACCAACGCCCGCTAATCCCTCAGCTCCAACAACTACTTCTTCAACTACACCAACAAGCTCCTCTTCTTCTAGTTCTTCGTCATCTTCTACATCTTCAGCAACAAGCAGCTCCTCTCCTTCCACAACTGTCGGATTGACTCCAGAAGAAGAAAAAATAAAAACAAAATTAACTGAAGCAGGAGAAAAACAGACAGAAGCAGAGAAAGCAGCAAAAAAAATAGTAACAGATGCAAAAGAAGCAGCAGATAAGGTAAGGACAGCGGCACTTGCAAAAAAACCAAAGGCAACATCAGCGGCAGACACAGCAGCAAAAAAAGCAATGGAAAAGGCAATAAAAGAAGGAACAGCAAGAGAATTAGAACAGGCAAGAATAAACAAAGAAACAAAAACAGCGGCAGACACAGCACGAGCAGCAGTACTGGCAGCAGGGAAAAATTCGAATGATGAGGAAAAAGCAGCAACAGCAGCAGCAGCAGAAAAAGCAGCAACAGCAGCAGCAGCGGAAGTAGCAATAAAAAAGGCAACAGGGTTATCAGAGAAATTATCGTCATCATCTCCTTATGCAAATGAAAAGGAACCGTGGAAAAAAGCTGATGCATGGTATAATAAACTTTGGGGGGGAGTTTATGGGGCTCCGATTATAGGCGGAGCTTTTGCAGCCATAGGTGTCGGCACCAAGCTTATTTCCGATCTTGGCAGCATCTCTGAAAAATTTTCAAAAATAGACAATGCTTCGTGGTCTGTCCAAAGAATGGTTGAAAAATTTAACGATTTTAGAAAACGCTTAAATAAACAGCTCGAAGAGCAAAAACTTCCTCTTAACGATGCTTTCGGAAATCTTGATGTGCTTTTCAGTAGAATTAAAGGCCAGGATAAGGCAAAAGAGAAAATAAAAAGCATTGTTTACGGCATACTCCACAGGAAAAATCAAGCAGAGCTTACCGGTAAAATTTATGATAAAGCGGACGTTCTCTATTTTGTGGGACCATCGGGTGTTGGGAAAACTCTTATGGCTAAAGGCCTTGCAGAATATAAAATACTAACACCAAATCCTGATGTTTTTTACATTTCAGCATCTGACGTTGACAAAGGAAGCAGGCAAAGCGTTATCGAGCAGCTTTTTGGAGCAGGCACCGGGTACAGCGGGTACGATGACTATGGCAACTCATACGGAGGTGCCAATCGAGCTGTATCCCAACCTAAAAGTTTTGTTAAATATCTGAATAACAACTCTGGCAATGGAATTGTAATAATAGACGAAGCCGATAAAATATGGGATCAAAACCTTGAAGAATTTTTTAGAACCGCAATGGATCACGGCGTTGTAAATATTAAAGGGCAGACTATAAATTGCGCAGGCATAACATTTATTTTAACATCTAATGAGAGTACAAAATCAATTTTCGGCGGAAATCAGGACGAGCAGAAAGACAAAGTGGTTGATGACGGAACAGGTTCAAGAACCGTAGTCAAACATGATAAGTCATTCTTAAATAGATTCGAACCTGTGGAATTTAGCAACTTATCTTCAAAAGAATACATGGCAATAATAAAAGCTGAATTTGAAGATGATCTTGTTGGATATTGGGCAAATCCTGAAGTTAACGGCATAGATGTAGTAATTGATGACACATGCCTTGAAAATATGGCAAAAGTTGTTGAAGCAAAAAATCAAGGCGCGAGGTATATCACCAAACTTCAATCGGATCTGTTCCGCGACATTTCTATGAAGGTATTCGATGCCGAAGTTAAACAGAAAGATTTTTATCGCGGCAAAAAGTTACTTATTTCATTTGATCCTAAAACCGAGAATTTCACAATAAAAGATGAAGTAAAACCAGAAACAAAACCAAACGAAGAAGTAAAAAATAGCGATGCTGCAACAACTCAAAATGGTAGCGATGCAAACAAAAAGTCCGATATTACTACGCCACTACCGGCAAAGAAAGACGATTTAACGGCCAAAACAGAGGGTGCGCCATCCCAAAAAGATACCAAATCAACCCAAAATAATAACGTAGTAGAACCTCCTAATAAAGACAACGCAACGGCAAAAAAAGCTGAGCCAGAAATCAAAAAAGACGCTGCTCCGGTTAGAGGGAATAAGTGATAGCTTAAAATAAATGGTATAACATTTTATTAGTAGTAAAATAGGCAATGATAATTTAAAAATTTTGTGCTTCTCCTCCGCGAATAATGGAAGGGAAGCACAAATTCGTATATAAAAACTTAGCAATACTGAACAAAGTTAAAGTAGAATTAAAATTATTCAGAGTTTGGTTTATGCAAAGCCTCCCAAAGGAGGTGATGCTGTGGATTTAAATTTGCAATATTAATTTATTAATAATAAAATGAATGCACAAAATTTAAATTCTAAAAGAAGGTTTTAAATAGTGGGCAACAATAAAAAAATTGTGTTTAGCGCAATTCAACCGAGCGGAGAACTTACCCTAGGCAATTATTTGGGCATGATGAAAAGCTGGATGGGAATGCAGGAAGAATTTGAATGTGTTTTTGCTCTTGCTGACCTTCATACAATAACCGTAAGGCAAGACCCGGAAAAATTCAGAAAACGTGTGCTTGAAATTTATGCGACATTTCTTGCATATGGAATTGACCCTGAAAAAAGTTTATTTTTTATTCAAAGTGAGATCCACACTCATTCAGAACTTGCTTGGATCCTTAGCTGTTTCACTCAATTCGGTGAGCTTTCAAGGATGACTCAATTCAAAGATAAATCGCAAAAATATGCTGAAAATATAAACGCTGGCCTCTTTTGCTACCCTAGTCTCATGGCAGCAGATATCCTTCTTTATAACGCCAATTTTGTACCTGTCGGGGCAGATCAAAAGCAACACATAGAAATTACTCGTAATATTGCAGGGAGGTTTAATAGCATCTATGGCGATACTTTCGTGATCCCTGAGGCTTTTATTCCCAAAGTGGGGGCAAGAGTGATGTCCCTTCAGGATCCAAGCAAAAAAATGTCTAAGTCAGATGTAAACCCGAGCGGATGCGTTTTTGTCATGGATAAACCTGAAGACATAGTTAAAAAATTCAAAAAATCTGTAACGGATTCAAATTCTGAAGTAAAATTTAGAAACGAAGGTACAGGAATTGACAACCTAATTTCCATATATTCAGGTATAACAGATAAAACATTTGAAGAAATAGAAAACGAATTCGCAGGAAAAGGGTATGGTAACTTCAAAACAGCTGTTGCAGATGCAGTCGTCAGTACATTTGAACCAATTCAGAAAAAAACAGAGTATTTTTTGAAAAACAAAGATTATTTAGAATCCTGTTACAAAAAATCCGGCGAAAAAGCGCTTGAAATTTCCGAAAAAACTTTAAAAACTGTTAAAGAAAAAATCGGGTTTATATGTTAAAGCAGATGTTTACTTGCACCTTGTTGTAATTATGTTTAATTATATATAGCATTTGAATTAAAAATTAAATTATTGTATTTTTTAATTTCTTATTATTATATAATTATGTTATAGTTATTATAAAAAAGGAGAAATTACATGAAGTCGGGTTTTAAAAAATTATATTGTATAATAACAGCACTACTTCTTTTATTTAATATACCTAACGTCCCCTTTTGCGTTAAAGCAATTGAGCAACCTTCAACAACTATAGAAAAAGTACTCCCCGCAACGCCGCCAAATGGATCAAACGGTAATGTTGTAGTAACCCAAGAAATACTGCAGGCTATGATAAACCAACAAGTAAAAACCGCTAAAAGCGATAAAAGCGCACTAGCAACCTTTTTATTAGCTTTTTTTGTCGGAATATTGGGAATACATAGGTTTTATGTAGGTAAAATAGGTACAGGGATACTCTATTTATTTACTGGTGGATTTCTTGGCATAGGATGGTTTGTCGATTTAATCAAAATAGCATGTGGGGTCTTTACAGATTATAGAGGCCTTCCTATTGAATTCTAAAAACTTAGTTAAAAAATTTTGTTCAAGATTAAAAAGCACTTTAGCTATATGCCAAAGGTGCTTTTTTATAATAAAATTCTATATTCACCGCGTTTGGTTTACACATATCCTAAATATTCAAGATATTATCGCTAAATTGACATTAATCGTCATCTGACTTTGTATCTTTCCATATTGCGTCGTTCATCGAATTTAATTTTTTAGCTTCTTCAGTGACCCTTTCGTGCTCTATTTTTTTATTTAATTTATAAAATCCAACAGACGTAACTGCTAGTGCTCCTGCACCAGTAATTGCTATTCCGGCATATTTTAAACCTTTGATTAATTTCGCTTTGTCAATTTTCAATCCGCCAGCGATGTCATCAAGAGCTTCTTCTGAGATAACACCCCTTTCAATTTCTTTTTCTTCCATCTTAAACAGCTCCTTTTTTAAAAAAAATATTAATTTTTAATAAAATATATTGACATTGTATATGTACATATACAATGTCAATAAAAATTCAACAATGATAAACTTGCATGCACAAGCCCTTATTCCCCTTACGCCGCTGGCGTAAGGGGAATATAAAATATATCTTAATTTAGAAATACCAAAATTTACAACCTCATTTAAATTTACTCAGATAATTCTTCTAGAAATTGGTATTGCTCTTCTGAATGCTTCTCAGATTCTTCCGCTATCAATTCAAATTTTTGCGGCGAAAGGTTTTTAAGAGCGGAAAATCTATTTTGAGTTAAAAGAAAATTTTTAAATGGCATCGATGCGGGTTTGCTATCAAGAATTAAGGGCGGTTTGCCTTTTTCTTTGTTCCGTGGGTCGAAGCGAAAAAGATTCCAATACCCTGATTCCACAGCTTCTTTGCTAGATAAAGGCGAATTTTTCATTCCGCCTCTTATTCCGTGATTTATGCACGGGGAGTAGGCTATTATAATAGATGGCCCATTATAACTTTCAGCTTCAGCAAAAGCTTTTATGCACTGATTATAATCCGCTCCTAAAGCCACTTTGGCAACGTAAACGTGTTCGTAAGTCATGGCAATTGCAGCCAAATTTTTTTTTGGGCTTGTTTTCCCAGAACTCGCAAATCCGGCAATTGCGCCTTCAGGAGTAGCTTTTGAAGTTTGTCCACCGGTATTTGAATATATTTCAGTATCTAAAATCAAAATATTTACATTTTCTCCTGTTGCTATCACATGGTCAAGCCCGCCGAAACCTATATCGTATGCCCATCCATCACCACCAAACATCCAGATTGTTTTCTTTGAAATTTGGTCTTTGTTTTTGATAAGTTCATCTGTGAGTTCTTGAGGTACATCCGTTTTTTTATTTGATTCGAGATAATTAATAAGTTTTTCTGACGGCAATTGATTCTCCGAAGAATCATTTATTGTAGAAAGATATTTGGCGCAAATTTCTTTCAACTCAGATGTTTTAGTGACTTTTTCTATCTGCTTAATTAAATTTATGATTTTTGATTTTTTAGCTTTCTCGGCAAGTGCTATCCCATAACCAAATTCTGCGTTATCTTCAAATAAAGAATTCTGCCACGCAGGTCCTTTGCCGCATTGATTCACTGTGTATGCCGATGACGGAAATGACCCACTCCAAATTGAGGAGCATCCTGTTGCATTTGCAATATACATTCTGTCTCCGAAAAGCTGAGTCGCAAGTTTTGCGTATGGAGTTTCGCCGCATCCTGCGCACGCGCCCGAAAATTCCAAAAGTGGCTTTTTAAATTGGCTTCCTTTAATGGTGGTTTCTTTGAATTTTTGAAACACTTCAGGTTTTAACGGCAAGTTTATAGCATAATCAAAAGCTTCCTGAGAAACTATTTCTTTTGAAGCTTCATTCATTTTTAAAGCTTTGTTTTTTTTCAACCCTGGACACACTGCTACGCAATTTTCGCACCCTGTGCAATCTTTTGCAGATACCACAATTGAAAAATTAAGGTTCGGAATGCCAATCATTTTTTTATACTGCAATGATTTCGGCGCTTTTGAAATCTCATCATCTGTTAATGCCATGGGCCTTATAACTGCGTGCGGGCAAACATATGAACATAAACCACACTGGATGCAATTTTCGAGTATCCAGTGAGGTATAAAGCTTGCGGTACCGCGTTTTTCAAATGCCGCAGAACCAAGCGGAATGGTGCCGTCTACATACGGCTCAAAAGCTGAAACTGGCAAATCATCGCCTTTTTTTTCAGCAATAGGCTCTAATATATTCTGAACAAAATTTGTAAGTTTTGAGTTGGTATTTTGGATTACGCTTGGTTTTTCACTACTTATATTTAAGTCTTTCCATTCTTGCGGAACATCTATTTTACGCACTTCTTGCATACCTTTTTCAGCAGCTAAATGATTGATTTTAATCACTTCTTCGCCTTTTTTACCATACGACAAAGTTAAAGCTTCTTTTATTAATTCAAGTGCACATTTTCCTTCAAATATACCATTTATTTTAAAAAACGCCGCCTGAAGCATGGTATTAACTCTACCACCAAGGCCTACTTGACGGGTTAAATTTACAGCATCTAAAATATAAAAATTTATATCATTTTCAGCTATATATTTTTTAACTTTATCCGGAAGCATAGCACTGAGTTCTTCATCATTCCAACTACAATTAAGTAGAAAATTACCACTCGGCTTTAAATCCTTTAAAATTTCGTATTTATAAATATATCTCGGTGTATGGCAAGCAACAAAATCAGCTCTATCAACAAAATATGTGGACTTTATTGGTTTATCACCATACCTTAAATGAGAAACCGTAACCCCGCCTGACTTTTTTGAATCATAAGAGAAAAACGCTTGAATATATTTTTCGGTATTGTCTCCGATGATTTTAATTGTGTTTTTAGCAGCCCCTATAGTACCATCTGAACCTATACCCCAAAATTTGCATGAATATGTTCCTTCTGGAGTTGTATCCACTGCGTTTTTAATTTTGAGTGATAAATGCGTAACATCGTCTTCTATGCCGATTGTAAACCTGACTTTCGGGTTTTCTGAGTTCATATTCTCGTATACAGACAAAATTTGCCCGGGAGTCACATTTTTTGAACTTAGTCCATACCTTCCCGAATAAATTTTAATGCTTTCTTTTCCGCACTTTTTGAGCGCAGCTAAAACATCGAGATAAAGCGGCTCTCCAATAGAACCGGATTCTTTAGTCCTATCCAGAACTGAAATTGTTTTCACAGTCTCTGGGAGAGCTTTTATTAAATGTTCTGCCGAAAACGGCCTGTACAAATGTACTTTAATAAGCCCGACTTTTTCATCGCTTTTGGCAAGATAATCTATGGTTTCTTCAGTAGTTTCGCAGACAGAACCCATTGCAATTATTATTCTTTCGGCATTTTTGTCGCCGTAATAGTTAAATATTTTATAGTTTGTCCCAGCTTTTTCATTTATTTTATTCATGTAAGTTTCAACTATTTCAGGGATTTTATCATAATACTTGTTGCACGCTTCCCTGTTTTGAAAAAACACGTCGTCATTTTGAGCGGTTCCGCGCATTGACGGATGTTCAGGGTTTAAAGAATTTTTTCTGAAATTTTCAAGCGCGTTAATATCTAATATTTCTTTTAAATCTTCATAATCAAGGAGCTCGACTTTTTGAATTTCATGCGAAGTTCGAAAGCCGTCAAAAAAATGTACGAACGGAACTCCTCCGCTAATGGCACTCAAATGAGATATAGCACTCATGTGAAAAGCTTCTTGAGGATTATTCGCACACAGCATCGCGTAACCAGTCTGGCGGCAGGCGTAAATATCTGAATGGTCGCCCAAAATTGAAAGTGCATGGGTGGCGATGGTTCTTGATGCAACATGAATGACGCTCGGCAAAAGCTCACCTGCCATTTTGTACATGTTAGGAATCATAAGAAGCAAGCCCTGCGATGAAGTAAATGTTGTCGCGAGTGCCCCTGAAGCAAGAGCTCCATGCACAGCCCCGGCAACTCCTGCTTCAGATTGCATCTCTACAACCTGAACTTCTGTACCAAATATATTTTCCCTGCCTGCAGTGGAATATTTATCTACAGAATCTGCCATTGGAGAAGACGGGGTTATTGGATATATCGCCGCAACTTCTGTAAAAGCGTATGCAGCGTATGCTGCTGCCGCGTTGCCGTCCATTGTGGCTGTTTGTTTTTTTGTCATATTTTATACTCCTGCAATTTTTAATTCATTCTAGTATGGATATAATCGCGACATTGCTCCCCCTTCTGCCATTTGTGAACCTGTGCGAAAACAAAAGGTCATGATTGCACATAGTGCAAACATCAGACTTAAAAATATTTTTTGAAAGAAGACCTGCCTGCATGAGAATTTTACGATTAACTTCCAAAAGGTCAATGTTTATTTTGCCATCATTCTTAGATTTTAATGTATAGGAATTTTCTATCCCGAGTTTTTCAAACTCAGGGAGAAGTGACTGCGAAACCTCAAAGCAGCACTTAGCGATACTCGGGCCAAGAGCACATATAACATCTTCTTTTGAAGAACCATAGTTAGTAATAAAAGCTTCTAAAAGATTACTTGCTATTTTTTTTACTGTACCCCTCCACCCTGCGTGCGCAAGGCCGACAATTTTTTTAATAGGGTCAAGCATAAACGCCGCGGGGCAATCAGCATGGGATGTCATTAATACAATACCCGGCTCGTTTGTTATAAGACCGTCAGTATTTTCAAAAACACGCTTGTTAAAGTCTTTACCGGTAATATCATTCATCGAAACTTTTTTTATAGCGATTTCATGGATTTGCTGAGTTCTAACCAACAAATTTAGATTAAACCCTAAACTTTCGCAAAAAATTTTATAATTTTCTTCCACGCACTTTTCATCGTCTCCACACAAAAAACCTAAGTTTAAAGACTTAAACTCATTTTTGCTCACACCACCAAGGCGCGTGGAAAAGGCGTGCTTTATAAAGCTATACTTTTCAAGTTCTTTGAAAGTCAAATAACCCAAGGCATCTTTAAAATTTATGTTCATGACGTCGCTTTTAAATACCAATCCGCAGCACAGCCCCTCATAAAATACTACAAAAATTATATATCACTAAATCATGCTATTCAATTAAAAATTGTAGATAGCACTCAAAGTTAGTTTTATTTTCTCTTACTTAAACATGGAGAAAATAAGAATAATACACTTTTATAAAGTTTACCTTTCCATAAATTTAGAACGTAAATTAATTATAGCCTGAATGAAAATAAATATTTTTCAGCAAAATTAATAAAAAACTATTGCATTCTTTATTAATTTTTGTTATAATAACCTAACTCGCATTTTTTAAACATTATTAAAAACGAAAGGAAGAAAATGATTATGAAATTCAATTTTTCAAAAAACGCAAAAAAGTTGGCTCTTTTAGGATTAATTCTATTAGCTACTGTATCTGTAGGGTACGCTTTGCTTAGTCAAACCATAAATATTATAACTACTGCAACTCTATCCGGAACTTGGGACGTACAAGTAACCGAAGTAACCTACGTATCGACATGGGGAAGAGAGGTTGTCGGAGAACCTACAATTTCACATGATAATAAGAATGTCACAATAAATGTTGAGTTCAGCAAACCCGGAGGACAAGCATTCTTTAATATGAAGGTAAAAAATAACGGTACTATAAACGCAGAGATGAAGACAATAAATGTGCTTTTCAATGGTTCTTTAGATCCTGACCCGGACATTAGGTACTATATACTTGAAGGTGCGTACGATGCAGTACCTTCAAATATAGATGCTGGCCAAGAAATTATTTATACTATTAAAGTATTTTGGCAGTCATCAGATACAGAAGCTCCCGAGCCAAAAACTATAACTATAGATACCACATTAAGTATTGATCCAGCCTAACTATCAACCTAATATATAAGTTTAGCTCAACCCGATCCTTTATTTTAAAAAACTTCATAAACTTCGATCACTGTAAAAATACAACAGCATTAACAAAAAAATGTTGAATTTTTTATAATATTGTTATAATATTCTAGTTTATGTTTTTAAACATCATCAAATAGCGAAAGGGGCAAAATGATGGGGAAAATAATTATGAAATTCAATTTTTCAAAAAATGCAAAAAGGTTAACTATTTTAGGATTAATTCTATTAACTACCGTATCTGTCGGGTACGCTTTGCTTACTCAAACTATAAATATTATAAGTACTGTAAATTTATCCGGAACCTGGAACATTGAAGTAACATCTGTAGAATTCGACAGCGTCAATTCAACTGATGCCTTTGACTACAGTACAACTTCAAGCAATACCCCCGACAACATTTTATTAGATGTTGAGCTAATAAGGCCCGAGACAGCAGTAGCAATATACCACGTAAAAATAAAAAACAGTGGAACTATAGATGCCCTACTAACCGACGCACAAATACTTGACAACTCTGATCCTTCTAATCCAGTACCTTTTGATGGTAATCATACATCTTCTAATGGTCCTCCAGTTCTTATGCGCTCAGTAGAAACAATATATGGGGCTATATGCGAAGTGGAAATGAATTCAGATGTTTTGAACGCCGGTGAGGAAAAAATTTGTACATTTAAGGTAATATGGGACGTCTACGGGGATGGAGTATATCCGACTGACAACTTAAAAATAAAAGCTATTTTAAACTTTCAACAGGTCACTACTTAAAAAATTTTAAATTAATAGGTTATATTTATGAAAAAAACAATAAAAATAATATTTTTAAATACAGTAATATCAGTCCTTTTCCTTATTTTTTCCGTTTCTTACGGCTGGGCTCTTTTGGAGAAAAATATAGGCATTGACGCTACCGTGACGCTTGATGCTGGTGGCACTAGCCAAAACAATTACATGATAATTAACGATCACATGCAAACTTATGGTTCATACCCCCAGTTCACATACTATGCTAACGGGCCATTTCAAATACAATACCTCGGCACTGAACCTACAACATCTTGGGAAATAAAAATAGCTGTACCATTGGATGCCATACCTGACACAAGTAAAATCTATAACTGTGATTATACGCTGAGTAACGGGGTTTTGACAATTTACGACAAAGCCAGCTCAAATAATTCCGTACTGAATCAGAATGATATACTTTACCTTGAGGTGGGCTTTACAACAGCTGTTTCGAACTATGTTATGGACATACAAAGTGTATCATTCTATACTTACAGCCACCCAAATCCAAACCTTATAGAACACCCGACAGAGTGTATATTTGAACCCATCACCATCTATCATAGTATTGAGGGATGGTCCTCTATAACATATAAATTACAAATAACCAATAATACATCTTATGATTTTTCAGAGTGGGAGGTTAATCTGAGCTTAACCAACCCAGACATCTGGATTCCAGGCTCCTCACTACCATTTAATTATCTTATAAAAAATGGCAACCTGATTCTCTATAATCTTGGATCAAACGGTTACATTGGACAAGGCACATCAACAGGTGAAACAATTTTTTCGGTACGTTTTTATTCGGGTTCGCAACCACAGCTCAATGTAACAAAATGCGTTGGTAAATCACGGATATAAAATAAACAGAAAGACCAGCTATAAAAAGTCAAGCACTTTTGAAAACAATTTTCAAGTTTAGGAAATGTGAGGTGGGTAGGTTTGATAAGGACGATTTTCTCGAAGAATTATAAAAATAATATTGCACAATTTACGAGCAACACCCCCAACAGCAGTTAAATGATGCTTTCCTCGAGATTTAAGAGATTTATAATATTCTGACAAAATGGGGTCACAAAAAGCTGCTCGATTAGCAGCAAGCCAAATTGCACGACGAAGATAAGGAGAACCACGTTTGGAAATTTTGTTTTTAGTGCTTGAAAACTCGCCAGATTGATTAACTTTTACATCTAAGCCTGCAAAAGCCACAAGTTTTGAAGGAGAGTCAAATCTGTTAATATCACCAATTTCGCTTAAAATTATTGCACCAAGTGTTTCGCCAATTCCTGAAATAGTAGTAATTACTTGATTTGTTTGATTTAGTAATGTTGAAATTTGTTCTTCTAATTCTTTTATTTGATTTTCAATAAAAACAATCTGCTCCATAAGCTGCTTGATTTGAAACGAAAAAGCATCTTTTGCAAAAGAGATGCCAAAAGAGCTTTTGGCAACAGATTTTAAGCTTTTAGCTTTTTCTAAACCAAAACGGCCATGGCTGGCTTTTCTAAGAATTTCAGTAAGTTTTTTAGTTGAAATTTCAAGTAAATTTTCAGGTATAGGACATTTTAAAAGAATTTCTTTTGATCTTTCTCCAAAAATGTCAGAAAAAATTTAGCATATTCAGGAAAAACTTGGTCTAAAAGCGCAATTACTCGCCGTTTACAATCTCCGCAAGAATCTACAAGCGCAAGCCTATAACGTGAAAGTTGACGTAAAGCAATTATACTTTCTTCAGCAAGTTTTGTTTCAGAATACTGACCGAAACGCATAATTTGAGCGATTATGAAAGAATCTTTGGAATCATTTTTGGTTTGACGTATGTACATTTTTCGAAAAGCTTCGGACTGAATTGGATTAATAACCTTAACATTAAAGCCATTTTCAATCAAAAAAGCATAGATGGAAAGCCAATAATGACCGGTCGCTTCCATTCCTACTACTATACTTTCAGTTGAAATTTCAAATTTTTAAGCAATGAAAAAAGTTTTTCGCACCCTTCTTTCGAATTTGAAAACGAAATGCTTCCGGTCAATTCTTTGCCTCCTAAGTCAATAATTGAAGCTTCGTGCCTGTTTTTAGCAATGTCAATTCCGCAGTAAAACAAAAAAATACCCCCGCAAGTTAAATTACAAGCAAGAGTTCCTCTTTTCTTTACGACATACAACCTCGTTAGACATTCAGTGCTAAACACTATCCAGCTCATTCGTATCAAGTCGTAAAGCAGAGGCGCAACCCTTTCTTCGGAAGCTATATTTCAAGGAGCGACTCTGCGCCACTCTGCCTGTTAACTTTATTATTCCACATGGTTTGTGGAACAACAAATTTATTATACGAGGAGAAAGTATGGAAATCAGTAAAACCAATTTTTATAATTTATATAACATAAAAATTATAGTAATAATTTTTGGGGTATACTTTCTTTACTTTTTTTCTGAGCCATGCGCCTATAAAATATTTTTAAACATATTTATACCGCTTTTTTGGTTGATTATTTATGCTTACTATAAAATAACACATCCTTTCAAATCGAATATTTATTTAAATGAAAAAAATAGTAAAAAAACAAAGTGGTTAATTATAATAATCGCAATTTATTTTTCATTCTACTTTATTTTAGGCATATTTATAGAATATGCGAAAAATCCTCTTACTAATTTTGTTTTGAATTTTTGGGTTTATTTTGTTTTCATAATTCCGCAAGAATACACAAGAAATTTTTTAGTTCGAGATAACCGTAAAAATAAAGCTGCTCTCTTTTTAATATTTTTTCTTTTTTTAATTATAGAAACAGATCCTATGTATTTCATTAATAACGTATCTGACCCTAAAAGAATAGCATCCTATATTTTATATGTATTAATACCCTTGATTTTTTCAAACTTGCTCCTAACATATATGGCAATAAAATCAAGCTACATTAATAATTTAATATACAGATTCGCACTTTCGATTTCCATTTATATAGCACCGTTTCAACCCGGTTTCCCCAGAAACTTGAACTTAATACTAACTTTAAGCTTAATAGCTATAATTTATTTTAGGTTCGAGATAATAAATACCAAAGATTCAGGAGTAATAAACAGCCGAAAAAAAACCAGAAAACAAAAAATTATAAATTATTCTGCAGCTCTAGTAGAAATAATATTTGGCACAATTATAGTAATGTTTTTTTCAGGAAATTTATATAGTTATTTCCCTGCTGCTATTATGTCAGATAGTATGCAAACTTACATGAGCATTGGTGATTTAGCAATAATAAAAAAAATAGATGACAAAAACAAAATTGAAAACTTAAAAATAAGTGATGTTCTTGCTTATAAACTTGGCAACAAAATGATAACTCACCGAATTATTGACATTAAAAGAAGTGTAAACGATAATAATTTATATTTTATAACCAAAGGCGACAACAATAGGCAACCGGATCCGGATAAGGTTTATTCAAACCAAGTTATAGGGACTATAGAATATACTTTAAAATATCTGGGTTACCCAAGTGTTGTTTTAAAAAATATGAACCTTTAATACGAGGTTTGCAGGCTAAAAAATTGATTATAAAAATTTAATTTGATTTAGAAAATTTAATTGAAAGTGGTGGTAGTAATGTTAAAAATAAAAAGATTATCCGGGTATTCGAAAGGTAAAACATCATTAATATTTTCAGTAATAATCGCAATTGTTTGTGCTTCCTTTGCAGTTTATTCTCTTGATTTCGGCGAATATTTTTTTAACAAAATATTGTATTCATATACTGTAAACCAAAACCTTGATTATAATGTTAAAATATTCGACAACAACTTTTTTGAAAGTAAAACTGTCCGCAGTGGTGACACGTATATTTCAAAACTTGTCGATGACATAAATATTGACTTTAAATATCAATATATTTCAAAAGACACTACCCCTCTCACCTTGCTTTATTCAGTAACTGCTACTAATTATATTTTAGACCGCTCAAACAAAGATAGCGCCGATTCCGTAATTAAAGAAAGCAAGCATATTTTAAAAAACCAAGAAGTAAAAAACGCGTCTGACCCAACAAACGCTTCATTTGAAGACACAATAGTAATAAATTACGATGAGTACGACAAGGAGATAGAAAGTTTTAAAGAAAACATATTTAAGTCCAGCTATTCTAAACTAGTTGTGCAAATGGACGTTAAAGCTATTAAAAACATTGACGAAACAGAAATTCCAATAACTTACACAAGTAAAGTTACTATTCCGCTCGACGAAGATAGTTTTACTATTGATAAAGATTACGTAAGTAACGAAACTAAAGACGTCAAAAAATTTGAAAATCCGAAAGTTAATATTAACTACTGGATGTTAATTTCTTCGCTTTCAGCATTGTTTTTAACCCTAATTTGGATGTTTTTTATAATAAAACGCAGAAAAAATTTTTTACTATCTAAAAGAGAAAGAGAAGTACAACAAATTTTCGCAAAATATGATGAAAATATAGTTAGAACATTGAATTTACCGGAAAACATTTACAAAGACACTATAATAGTACCAGAAATTAAAGATATAATAAATTTAGCTGAAGTGTCGCGCGAACCTATACTTTATTATGAGTACAAAGAGAACGAAAAAACATTAAGTGCTTTTTGCATAAGCCATGATAATTCATTATACAAATTTATAGTCAACGATTAAAAAGTTTAGTTAAATCTAGTTATCTCTCATCTAAATAAAATTCGTTTATCACTGTTACTCAGTTTTCTTAAAATACTTTCAAATATTGCCATGAAGTTAGACATTGCTAAATTTTCATATATAATTTCTTGTTTCTCCCCGCCGTGCGGCGGAGAGAAATATAAAATTTATGATAATTTTGTGTTGTGCCAAATTAACCTCGCTTGAAAAAATGCATAAATTAATGTATAATTATATTTTATAATATTTAAATTATGCCAAGAGCGAGGAAGGACGCATTAATGAACTATTTAAATAAAAAAACTGTTAGAGATATGGATGTTCGCGGAAAAACCGTATTTTTGCGCTGCGATTTTAATGTCCCTTTTGATGAAAAAGGTAATATAACCGATACAAAACGCATTGATGAATCAATGGAAACTATTAATTATCTTATTGAAAACGGCGCAAAAGTTATTTTATGTTCGCATCTTGGAAGACCTAAAGGCAAATATGACCTAAAGCTATCGCTTGCACCTGTAGCTTCTTATATTTCAAAGATATCAGGAAAAGAAGTAAAGCTAGCAAATGATATTGTTGGGGATAGCGCGAAAAAAATTATATCATCTTTAAACCCTGGCGATATATGCATGCTTGAAAATATAAGATTTGAATCGGGAGAAAAAGAAAACGACCCGGAATTTGCTAAAAAGCTCGCTTCTTTTGCGAATGTATATATTAATGATGCCTTCGGAACGTGCCACCGCGCTCACGCTTCTACAGCTGGAATCGCTGAATATCTTCCATCCACGATCGGATTTTTAGTAGAAAAAGAAGTATCCATTATGACTAGTGTTCTTCAAAACCCAAAGCGCCCATTCATTTCAATTTTAGGCGGAGCAAAAGTTTCGGATAAAATCGGGGTCATCAACAGTTTACTTGATAAAGTTGATGTTCTGATAATTGGTGGCGGGATGTCTTATACTTTCACAAATGCTTTAGGCTATTCAGTTGGGACTTCACTTTGCGAGAGTGATAAGCTTGGACTTGCTAAGGACATAATGGCGAAAGCAAAAGAAAAAGGTGTAAAACTTCTTTTGCCGCTTGATATTAAAGTCGGAAAAGATTACGACCCCAACACATCATCACAGATTGTTGATGCAGACAAAATTCCTGACGGCTGGATGGGACTTGATATTGGCCCTAAAACCGCAAAATATTTTTCTGATGCAATATCCGGTGCGGGTACAGTAGTATGGAATGGTCCAATGGGAGTCTCCGAGTGGGATAACTTCGCAAGCGGCACTCTTGCAGTTGCAAAAGCAATAGCAAGCAGTGGTGCAGTATCAATAATTGGCGGCGGAGATTCGGCTGCTGCGATCTATAAACTCGGATTTGCGGATAAAATGACTCACATTTCTACGGGGGGCGGAGCATCACTTCAATTTTTGGAAGGCAAACCACTTCCGGGGTTAGAAGCGATTGATGATAAATAAAAAAAGATGGAAATCTACCGGCTATACCGGTAGATTTTTTTGCACCGATTTAAAAAAGCAATAGCTAAAAGTCATTGTCGCTGTCGTTCTCATTCTCGCTAGTATCTAGATCATTCGAGAAATTATTTGAAGTTTGCAAATTGTTTTGGTTCCTCACTTCTCGCGGTACAAATACGTTCTTTGCTTTTTCATTCCAAACATCATGCTCTACATTTTCATCTGGTAACTCTTTCTTTACTTCCTCGCTGTTTGGTTGGTTATTGTTGTTATGATCATTCATGAGTTATTCCTCCTTTTCATTTAATTTTTGGTGGCGGATTAGATTTTACGGCTTTTTTCTTCCCTGATTTCGCATCTCCTTGTATTAAAGGGACTTCGGCAACTTCCTTATGTCTCTTTTTGCTTTTGGTCACTGGTGGATGTTCGCCATCCCTATTCATACCTTGCTTTGCCATTTAAAATGGCCCCCGTCTTTTTAGGGCAAAACCTATTTCTTCAGGTCTCATCGCACGGTCCAAACTGTGCTTTTCCAGATCAAATGAATTAGTTGCAACTGAATTAACAGCATTATTTGAATTTTTCTGCCTATTTTTTGTATTCTTAGAATTTTTATTTTCTTTCACATTTTTCACCTCAATTTTTATTATTCCACTAAAATTAAAATTTATTTCTAAAAATTAAAAACCTCCACTTTTTTTGTAAGTGAAGGCTGCTGGAGTATGAATTTGGATTTAAAAATAGGCAAATTTTTAAAGCAAATACCCATACTCACCAAAGTCGCTTTTTGAAACCATTTTGCCTTGTTTTTTAATTTCGTATTCAAGTGCTTTGATTATATGTTCCATTTTAACTTTTTTTGAATTTGCAGCGGCCATAAAAGCTGAGGTTACTGCCACATTTTTAATACTTCCACCGGAAAGTTCAAAATGCTGGGCTAAAAATTTAAAATCAATGTCATTTGAAAGCGGTGTTTCTTTAGGGTACATTTTGCTCCATATTTCTTGCCGGGCTGAAGCATCCGGAAATGCAAAATGAACAACATAGTTTATTCTTCTAAAAAAAGCTTTGTCAATATTTTCACTAAAATTAGTAGTCATTACAGTTATGCCGTTGTATTCCTCCATTTTTTGAAGAAGGTACGAGGTCTCTAAGTTTGCGTTTTTATCATGAGAATCTTTAACCTCGGTTCTTTTACCGAAAAGTGCGTCAGTTTCATCAAAAAGGAGAATTACGTTACTTTTTTTCGCACTTTCGAAAATTTCGCCAAGGTTTTTTTCGGATTCTCCGATATATTTCGAAATAACTTTTGAAAGATCGACTTTATACATCTCGAGTCCAAGCTCGCTTGTCACAACTTGAGCCGCCATGGTTTTGCCCGTGCCCGGCGGGCCGGTAAAGAGCATGCTAAGGCCACTGCCGTATAAAACTCTGTTTTTTAAGCCCCATTTATCAAAAACTATATGTTTATATTTTATCTGGTCGCACGCCTGTTTTAGCATCTCTTTTTGGTCATGATGCATCACGAGCTCGTCCCACGTATGCTTCTTTTTAATAAGAACAGCTTTATCCGAAAGATTACTTGTAACCTGGCTGTACGCCGCATCGCAAAGCAAAAATTTATCTACAGATTTGCCATTTCCCCATTCACTTTTGCGCTGTGCTTCCAAAACCGAATTCTTTATTTGTTTTGGAGTAAATGTGAATTTATTTGCTATTTCATTAATATCCACATTTTTGGATAGCTTTATTTTGGAAAGCTTAGCACTCCAAATTTTAAAGCTTTCTTCGTTTGTCAAACCCTCGAGATGCAAATCAATAAAGCAAAATTTTTCAAAACTTTTTCTTATATTAACATTTTCATTCGCCAAAACAAAAACAACTTTAGAAAAATTCGATGCCGAACTCAGGATAAAATCAACATGATTTTCTGCTGCTTCTTCGCTTTTTAAAACACATTCGAAATTATCAAGGAGTATAAAACTTTTATTAAACAAAGCTTCGCGGTAGGCGGAAACTATAAGTTTTAGAACCTCGGAACCATTTTGAGAAGTTATTTGCTTTAAATCAATGTAAATAAGCCCTTTTTCTAAAATATCACAGGCCCTCTTAACAAGAGTTTTTTTACCAATGCCCTCTTCCCCGTGGATGTAATAATAAACAGTTTCGCCTACTTCTGATTTTTTAAAAAAATCACACATTTTTTGAGCTGTATTTTCTCTTATCAAAAGAGGCTCAAATCTTTGCGGCAGGCGCAGATTTACTCCGGGAATATCAATGTCTCTTTCGGCATTACTCATTATATTTTCAAATAAGCATTCATCGATATTAAGGGTGCTGTCATCAAAACAAAGTGAGTTCATTTTTTCAAAAATTGAAGTATAAATACAGTAATAATCACTAATCTCTGAGATGTCACTCACAAAAAAATAAAGCTTTAAAACAGCACTATAGCTTAAATTTTCTTCACTTTCAATTTTTAAAAACATTTTTAAATATTTTTTATCCAGCTTTGTTAAAATGCTAATTAAAAGGCAAAACCATTCAAGTTCACTTAAACTGTAAATCTCTTTAACATATTTCCCGGGAAAAAATTTATCATCATTCAAATTTAGGCGCGATTTTGTAAAAAAGCTAGCTTCATCAAACTCATCAAGAGCAATATTTTTCAAACTGCTAAAATCATCATTTTCTTTTGCGCACAGATAGTGATTCAAAAGCATTAGAATGCGTTTAAATTCATCGTTTAAATATTTTTCGTTATTTTCATAAGGTGTTCCCAAAAGTTCTGCCGGGAATAGATTTTTAAAAGCTTCACTCACTTTAAAAAATCACCTCGTTTTTAAAGTAAATTTAAAAAAATTTGCATTCCGGTCGGTTGGGGGAAATCTTTAGGGCACCATCGTTGTGGTTGTCCCCGGGTTCGTTATAGAGATAACGCCTGCCCAAGTACACATAAGCTTAGAAGAATTATTAAGTGCCGGTTGATTTTTAATAAGAACCGTGGGGCTTCCCGGCGCCCATGGCGCTGGTGTTACAGGAACACAAGGCATTGGCGTAAGTACCCCAAGCGCAGCAGCAGTAGCCGCTGCAACCTGAGGATTTGCAATAGATTGGCACATTGCAAATGGCATAACATTTACCATAGGTTTATTATCCATGATTGTCGCTGCGGGTTTATTTTCTCCCAAAACCATTTTATCGGGCAAAACCACCAGTGCTGACGGCGCCACACCCATGCTGCACGTACACTGTGCAGTAGCTGTTACTAAAGATCCCATGATTACCCCCTGTTTTACAAATTATTACTTATTCGCTTTCTTTGCTTCAATTTGTCTAAGTCTTGCATTCGCATAAAAAACTTTACCTGATTGATGCTCCCCGTTCACTTCAAATGACACAGATGCCTTTAAATCACCAGTCATACACTCAAATTTAATTGCATCATCTTTCATAAACTGACCAATTAGAGGCATGGTTAGCCTCCCTATGCCATCTGTTTTAAGATTCCATACGGGGTAAAATTTTCCGCCTTTTTCAAGTTTTTCACTTAATGGATCTTTTAAAAGATAGCACTTCTTTTCTTGATCATAACTAAGAAAATAAATCTCATGCTCTTTTCTTTTAACTTTATAAATATATTTTTGACCGATAATCCCGAGCAGCATTTCATCTATATTTAGTTTTATTTCTACGCTCCCCGCTTCAAGCGGTTCCACAAGCTTTAAAAAACTCGCCTCATTTTTGAGTTTAAGAGTAATATCTGTGTTAGCCACAGGTTTTTTGTGTTCAAAGAATGTTATTTCAAAACGGGTTAAATTTTTAAGGTTTGGATTATCGACAGTATACGGCATATCAAAAGTCATAACTTTTGTCTCATTTTCTTTTAAAGTTACCGCAAAGTTAAGGTTTGTGTGCCCGCTACAAATTATGCTGATATTATAATCCTCTGGGTAAAGGTTAGAAAAAACATAATACCCATCGTTTTTTCTCGTGTAAGGATTCTGCTTACCATTACACAAAATAACCGCGGTTGTAATCGGAACTTTGGAATATACATCTTTCAGCAAAAAAACAAGTGCCGCTTTATATATAACTCTCATATTTTACCGCCTCTTAGCAAAAATAAACTACATTTATTTATCAGACGATTCAAAACTAAACTTTTCATCAGAATCTTCTTCAGAAGTTTCGTCTGAACTCTCACCTAAATCTTCGTCTACACTTTCATCAGAGCTTTCAGTTGAATCCTCGTCGGAAGTCTCATCGGTATTTTCACCTGTACTTTCTTCATCACTATCGGACGAATCTTCATCTGAGTCTACTCCTAAATCAGTGCTATTATCCTCGGATTCGCTTTCACTCTCATCTTCTTCAGGATGCTCGGTATATTCGTCGTCAATATCTTCTTCTTTAATATGGGTTTCAAACCTCATTCTTCTTTCACGTCTGAACTGCTCGGTACTAAGGTAAACAGTTTCAACCCTCTTCTTAGATTTGTGAATATTTTCGGATTCAATTGCAACAGGACCTACTACATAAAAAACTGAAATTTTATAAGATTCTCCGAACATCGTCCAAACTTTTACTTTTTCTTCCATATTAAGCGGAAGCGTAGTTATGGGCACATTTTCAAGCGGCATACCAGCATTATTCGGCATATACCTTGCCGGTATATTCGGATTATCTTTAAAAACTTGAATTATTTTGCCGATTATTTTAGCTTCATCCAAAGCTTTTGATTCAAGCTCCGCCTTACTGCTGACGGAAACAACATAATAAAGTTCAACCATTGCAGGAGGGTCTTGAACACTTCCGTCAGGAAGAGTGGTTGACTCCATGGATCTTCCGCTTGCGTCTTCTTTTATATCATAGGGATGAATACCAACTATATATCCGCCACGCTCTTTCGGGTCGCATAACCCTATGCTTTCTGCCTTATCAACAGGATCGGGAACTAATTTGTCCCTAAGAAGAGCGAGAATTCCCTTGCCTATATCTGAAATTATTGTATACTTCGCCATTAATTAGTGTCCCCTTTATTCGAAAAATCAAGTTTTTAAAAACTAACCTTTATTAAGCTTGTTTGGTACCGAAGTATTAGTAAGCTGGTTAAGGTTATTGTAAAGAATTAAAAAGCCTTGGTCTGAGATATATTTATAAGATATCCCATAAAACTGTGCAAAAGATTCAGCGGATATATATATTGTATTATCATAGCTAAGTACCGGCACAGGCATACTTTGAGGCGTATCATTTAAATATGCAGCATTTTTGCCCGCAACAATTTCAAGAGTTTTATCTGGCGACTGAATAACCATCGTGGCGTTGTTGTACATATATTCGATTGTTGCATTTATATACTGGTAAAGATCATCAAGAGCGACCAAAATGTGGCCGTCGTACATTATGGGGGGGTGCTTAATCGTGAAATAACCGCCCAAAAACACCACTTGCTCAGGCAAAACCATAGATGCTTTTTTCCCGGCTGTTAAGAACTTGTCCGAACCTGCAACCAAAGTTTGATACTCTGCGGGTCCATAATTTTGTTTTTGATACGATTCCAAAATAGTCACCGCAACCGCAAGAGCATCTTTGGCGGTTTGTAGGCGGTCACCACTGACCATGCCATCATCAATTACTCGGCTCAGAACTAAAACATCTAGCAAGCTCCGCTGCTGAACCGATAAAGAGTTAACATCACTCAAATCCACTAATCCCTGAATTTCGGCAAGTAAATCCTGAAGTGATTTTACGTTATTGTCACTTAAAGACTCCAAAACAAGCAAAGCTTCATCTGAAACTGCTCCTCTTAAATCATCAACTATGGTCGTGACGGATAACAATTTTTGTATCTGCGCATCCACAGCAGAAACACCTGAATTTTTCTTTTTGCTGGCTTCAACTAGAGCATTTATGCTGTCGAGTTGCTTTTTAAGTTGATAAGCCGATTTCATATTAGTCGCATAATCTTCTAAGGCACTATTTCCGTTAAGCTTGGCTCTTTCGATTATTTCGTCGAGCTTACTTAAAACATTATCGATCGTACCGGAAACTTTTAGATCTTCGATTATTTTATCAATTTCTTCGCTTGTAAATTGCTGTTCTACGGTGGTATCGGCGGTACTATCGGCAGTGCTAGATGCCGAGCTGCTATCCAGTGCCTGCGCTATGGTGTAAATTGTAACCGCAGCCACCACTAACATGATAAAAACAAACAAAACATTCCTGCTTATTTTTTTGAAAAAATTTTTAACTTTATTCACAAATTCAAGCCTCCTAACGCAAAAAGAACAACAAAAATTATTAATTGGTCATATTTTCTCACAACTCTTTTTGTTTTTCAATACATTTTTTGTTTTATATAAACAATTTTTATTTTTGAGCGCAAAAAACACCTAAAAGTATTTTTGTTGAATTATGTTAGGGTTATAGTATAATTAAAGTGTAGTAGGATAAAGCCTACGGAGGACGGTTAGCCATACCCTTCTTATGAAAGGAGGGATGGCCCATGGAAATTGTAAATTCAGTTATTGGATTACTATCTTTGATAGTCTTATATAAAACGATTTGCAAACTGGATACAAAAAAATAACCGCCACTCTCAGTCAAAAGTTTGACGGTTATTTTTAACTAACTAAATTTTTGACGGCTAACCGTTTTCTAACGGTTTAATCCTACTACATTTATTATATACTTCAAATAACAAAACTGTCAACCGATAGCTAAGCAGTTGTTTTTTTATTATCTAAAACACAATAACATATACCTGAAAAAACAAAAAAGCCTATCAAAATAATAACGAACAAATATTAGTTTTCAAAATCAAGATTTGTAATTATTGAACCTGAGTGTAGGTAAACATAACTCCATTACTTTTACTATCAGCTTTAACCTGATCAAAAATCACATCACTTACAGCCGAGTCATTATACTCCTTCCACTGACCGCCGTTAACATCTCTTTTATATGAATAGTAATGTCCTCCGTGAATACTTTCGCCTCCGTAAACGCTTCCTCCACCACGGTGAATAACCACTCCGGTAAGCTGATAATCAACACTATTAACATTTAGCCTTTCACTCACTTGAACTGGCTTAGTTACTTTTAAATTATGAGAGCCTGTGCGATTCAAAACTACACAGAATTGCCCATTATTAGGATGAATTTCAAGAGGGTCATTAAAATCAAACTCGATGTCATCCTTAACTTGATAACGCTTAATCCTTAACTTACTTTTTTCAGGTAAAGCATTAATAGCTTCGTCTGCAAGTTGCTGCTCGGATTTTTCTCCTTGCTTAGAAGGTTTATTTGAAAGTTTTCTACCTGAAATTACATTATAAATACGATTTATATTTTCATCTGAAACAGAATCATCATTTACTCCCAAGAAATCTTCTTTCAGATATTTTGTCAGTTTACCTCGGTTTAAATCTCCGCCATGCTCTATAACATTTGCTATTTCAGTATCGTTTGGAACTTCTTTCAAATTTATTGGTTTAGTAAATAGCGTGTTGTTTACTAAACCATACCTGCTCAATAATGTATCTAATCCTTTAATCAAAAATTCACCAGCATCTTGTTGAGCTTTGTCTTCTCCGCGCAGTTCCTCAACAGCTCGCTCTATAACCGCTCTGTTAACAGGTTTATTAGTATCAAGTTGCGTAAATATATCTCGAAGAGCCTTTGCCTTTAGGTCCCCGGAAGTATCGTTCATCACTGCATTCTTAAAAGCCGTTATACTATAAAGCTGCTGAATTAACGCATTTAAATAACATGAGTTACCAAAGTTCGGAAGGCCGCCAGGGTCTGGGGTAGAAGAAATCGAAAGTCCTCCTCGACCACTTCTACGGCAGTGGATGTCATAACCTATCACAGCAATTATCGCTGCCCCTATTGCCGACGCACCTATTCCCAAAACTAATTTATCAGTTTTTGTAA
>JAEWWM010000043.1 GCA_023458915.1 Bacillota bacterium | reverse complement strand
AAAAAATTAGAATCACTGGAATCGCAAAAAGAAACACTTACTAAAAATTTCGAAGAACAAAAAAAGTGGGCAGAATCACCAAACAGTCTTGAAGATGCGGCGAGAATCAAAAGTATGTTCAAAAAGCTTTCCGATATAACAACCCCAACTTTAAGTTGTCCGTTAAAAAGCAGTTCCATAGATTCCAAAAAATATTACGAATCAGTTCAAGAAATAGGAGATTTACTGGCCTTTAAATATATTTTTAAAATAAACCATATTTCCGAAGAAGATAGAAAATATTTTGAAATTTTTCTAAATTCACTTAATTTCAGTAGTACCAAAAATTATTCGCGCGAAGAGCTCGAAAAAATTAAAACCGATAAAATGATTGATAACCATTTTTCTTTTACAATATACGAAGATAAAAATAGTAAAAGTGACGAGAAAAATGCATTTTTAGTTTTAAATGTTATAACTCAAAAAGATAATATAGCAAAAGCAAATAAATTACTAAAAGAGCAGACAGATAACGTGAATTTTAAAGATAAGCAAAGCTTAAAAGAATATTTAAAATGTAAAAATGCATGGTATGAATCCACTCCAAAAACAATGCTTAAGTTTATTGATTTGGTTTTGGTTCCGAATTTATACGAAAACAGTTTTTTAAGTGGCAACATGACAGAAGAAGATAGAAAAAACTTTTATAAAAACATATCTGATAATTTAGATAACGAAGAATTCGCAAATATACTTTCAAAAAAATTAGATAGTATCAAGGATAAGATATTTAATCAAAATTCACTTTATGCCGCTGGGACGTGCGCTTCCGAGGAAAACATGAGTTTAGCGAAGTTGAGTATGCAAGATTTTGTAAAATCACTTAATGATTTAAAAATTAATCCTAATGAAAAAATAGAGTTTACTAAAAATCAAAATAAAAGCGTCGCTTTTATTGAACCAAGCCGCTCAAATAATGAAATAATGTGTGTTCTGGATTCCAAAGAACTGAGCCACGATACAAGTTTTGAAGCTACTTGCAAGTTTGTAAACGAATTGTTTTTAATTCCAACTGTTCGCGAAAAAAATGGTGCCTACGGTGTGAGAATCTATTCTGATTCCGCTAACAACAAAATTTGGCTGTGCTCCAATAAGGATCCAAATATTGGTTCAACGATCGAAATATTCAAACAAATTCCACAGTTTATTAAAACTCACAATTTTGAAACCGATGAAATTGAAAGCACCGCAAAAAGCTTTTTGAAACCACTTTTTTGGAGAAACACGCTAAAATTATTGAGCACTCAGGTTGAGGATATCGCATGCCGGAACGAAGATTATTGTGATATCACAAATAAAAATATCAAAAAAATGAAAAACATATCTGAAAAAGAAATTAAACATCATGGAGAAATATTGGAAAAACTCATGAAGAATATGCAAGTATATGCGCTGTGCGGAAAACTTTCAGAATCTGATGAAAAATTCTTCAATACCATAATCAAGTAAACAGCGGACAAATATACAAAGTAAAACTCACCTTCAGGACTTCTCCCGTAACCGAATTTAGTTCAAATCGAAAGTCATTAAATTATGAAAGAGGCCTCTTTGTCCTCCATATTAAAAATTATATTTTTAATATGGAGGACAAATAAGATTGCTGTGTTCAAACCTACTCTAAATTATTTAATGGGTTAGATTTAATAGCATTTTGCATTTGTTTGCTCGAAATATGAGTATAAATTTCAGTTGTACCTAAATTTTCGTGACCCAAAATATCTTTTAAAATTCTTATATCCACATTTCCGTACTGGTACATAAGAGTCGCTGCCGTGTGGCGGAGTTTATGGACAGAATACCCAAGGCCACCGAGTCCTGCAAGTGCTAAATATTTATTAACCAAAGCCTGAACCATTTTTGCGCTTATTCTGCTATTTTGCCGGCTTATAAAAAATGCAGTTTTATCTTTGACGCCATCATTTGGTCGGACTTTTTTGTAATTTTCAATGGCACCTTTGCAAGCTTCGTTTATGTAGACTATTCTTTCTTTGTTGCCTTTTCCAGTTATTTTTAGGGTATTATCAGTTTTAATATCGTTTAAATTTATTCCAACGAGCTCAGAAAGCCTTATACCACAGTTTAGAAATAGTGTTATTATGCAATAATCTCTTTCTTTATATTTTCCACCGTGAGTAAGTACTACAGCCAGTAGAGCTTTACTTTGCTCTAAATTTAAAAATTTCGGTAACCGCTTACCAAGTTTAGGAGTTTCAAGTTCCTTTACGGGATTAGTTTCAAGCTCTCCTGTTTTATTGGTTAAATATTTAAAAAACATTCTCAAGCTCGAAGCTTTCCTAGAGCGCGCTGCGGCTTCATTACCTCTCTGAGTGGCTATGTAATTCATGAACTCAAAAACGTCCAGAAGCTGAATAGTTTTTATAAAATCAATATTTATGTCGTCAATTTCGATATCTTCAAACTTTGTGCCAGGTTTAACGAGCTCTCTTTTCATTTTCATATACCTGAAAAAAGTACGCAGATCGAGAAAATACTCTTCTACGGTTTTAGCTGATTTTCCTTTTACTGTTTGAATATATCCTAAAAATTTTTTAATAACTACCGGAGCATTTTCAAAAAAACTATTTTTCATTTTCCCCTCTTATAAACTCAAAGATATCCAAGGAATAAATTCCTTTGAATATCTTTATACTTTAATCGCAAAGCTTAACATCAAAAATTTTGAAATTGATAATCGGATTTGAACTAGTAACCTTATCATTACCAAGCCTACAATATATTTACTATATAACATTTTTTAAAATTAAACAATGCCAAATATTCCACACAGGCAAGCTGTTTTTAGTAAATTGAAAATCAAAAAAATCATGAACGCTCTAGAGGAAAAATTTTAGAAAAGTGTTAGATGCAAATCAAAATATGATTATTTTTAAGATTTAAATGAATTAAGGATATTTTTCTAATTTGAAAATTTTGAAAAAAGATGCATAATTAAGATTAGCTATAATATTTCAGGATGTGTAAATATGGGAAATTATTTAAAACTAGGCATAGATCTCATCAAAGGGTCTGATCCAGAACTCGGTCATGCAATGGAATTAGAACTCGAGAGGCAAAAATATAATCTGGAACTCATTGCCTCGGAAAATATAGTATCTGAAGCAGTTTTAGCTGCACTAGGGAGCATTTTGACTAATAAATATGCTGAAGGTTATCCAGATCATCGATATTATGGAGGATGCGAATATGTAGACGTTGTGGAAGACATCGCCAGAAAGCGTGTTTGTGAACTTTTTGGAGCTGAGCACGCTAATGTACAGCCTCATTCAGGTTCTCAAGCGAATATGGCTGTGTACTTGTCCACATTAGAAGTGGGAGATACTGTTATGGGTATGAACCTTAATGAAGGCGGACATCTTAGTCACGGTTCACCGGTAAACATTTCAGGTAAACTCTATAATTTCGTGCCATATGGAGTAGATAAACAATCCCATTTAATAAATTATGATGAGATTTTGGAAATGGCATTAAAAGTAAAACCCAAAATGATAATATGCGGTGCCAGTGCTTACCCGAGAGTAATAAATTTTGAAAAATTCAGAAAAATTGCTGATGAATGCGGAGCTTATTTGATGACAGATATGGCTCATATAGCCGGTTTGGTGGCGGCAGGCGTTCATCCGAGCCCTATTCCTTATTCAGACTTTGTAACAGCTACAACTCATAAAACTTTAAGAGGGCCGCGCGGCGGGGTAATATTATGTAAAGAAAAGTATGCAAAGCAAATAGATAAAGCAATATTTCCCGGTACTCAGGGTGGCCCTTTGATGCATGTTATTGCTGCTAAAGCTGTTTGCTTTAAAGAAGCACTAAGCAGCGACTTTAAAACGTATTGTATTAATGTTGTTAATAACTGCAAAGTTTTGGAAAAGGGACTATTCGTAAGAGGGATTAAAATGGTATCGGGCGGGACAGATAATCATTTACTGCTTATTGACTTGTCTAATAGTGAAATTACAGGTAAAGAATTAGAAAACCGTCTTTATGAAGTAAACATTACAGTAAATAAAAATACAGTACCCAATGAAAAACGAAGTTCATTCGTTACAAGCGGTGTAAGAATAGGCACAGCAGCTGTAACATCACGCGGAATGGGTGAAAAAGAAATGGATAGCATAGCCGAATTTATATATCTTGCTATAAATGATTTTGAAAATAGCAAGAGTTACATAAAATCTGGTGTTGAAGACATGTGTAAACGTTACCCAATTTATGTGTAAGAAGTAGGTATATCGAAATATTATAAGAATCACTTTTTTTATAAGGTGGTTCTTTTGTTAAAGGCTTTAGCCAGTTGAGTACGCAAAGCGTACGAAACATAAAATCACCCGCTATGCGGGTGAGAGAGATTTGATTGGAGCTGATAACCAGACTTGAACTGGTGACCTCATCCTTACCAAGGATGTGCTCTACCGACTGAGCTATATCAGCATATATACTTAGCTTTATTGGCAGGGGTAGAAGGACTCGAACCCTCGGCACGCGGTTTTGGAGACCGCTGCTCTACCAACTGAGCTATACCCCTAATAAATTAATTATATTATCTACTAGTTACAAAGTCAATTCCATAAATCAAGCAGGAGTGAGAAAGCAAGATATAAAAGAGCAAAATAATTCTGAGATGAAGAATTATGTGTTGCCCAAAATGTAAAGGTAAAGAAAAATGTAAGAGTGGATTTAAAAAAAGGAAACAAAAAATAGTCATGACTCGCTGTAGAATGAATCACGTAAGATATCAAATATCTTAATTTTTCACTGCAGTCATTTCCAACTGCGATTCTCTTTTATGATGCATTAGCAATTACTTTCGCTGTAGCCTCATTCAATTTTTGAGTTTGTTCCTTTAAAACTCTTCTTAAATTTTCAAAGTATTTGTAATCATTATCTTTAATTAGATTATAAGCTGCAACATCTTTTCCCCAAGCACCAACAAAAGCGACGGCGGCTTCGGCGGAATCCGAGTCGACCCCGGCGGCATTTGAGGCGTTCCAAGCGATGCCCTGAGCAGTGCTCACGGCTGCGGTTCCGGCTGCGGCTTCGACAGCAACCCAAGCAGCGGTCAAGGCATTCCAAGCGGCATTTTTGGTGGCGTTCAATGCAGCGTTTTTGATGATGACATTGAAGATCTCGGTAACGTTCAAGGCATTGACGTCGACGTCAACCTCAGCAACGTCCAAGGTGTCCCTGACATTGCTACGGGCCACCCAAAATTTCCCCCACAAATCTGATAACTGAGCTTTTAATTCTCCTAATGAAATGGGTGAACTTCCACTTGATTCCATTGCGGAAACTGCCGACCTTGCTATAAATGAAAGTCCAAGCAGCGATGCTACCGCTAATGACACTGCCTTTATTTTTAAATTAATTTTACTCATAAAATCTTTTAATTCCTTTTTTGTTAATATTACTTTATGTATTTTTTATTATATCATAAAGCTTTTCGAAGATCCAGGCTTTAAGTCAAACAATAATGTAACAAACTACGTTCAAAAGTATATTTAAAAATGGCGTATTCATAGTCGTAAAAAAGTATTATTTATAAACATGTGCTTACATATAGATTAATAAAACTAATTACAATTTATATGTTAGGAGATTAATTCAATGAAAAGATCTGTATTACTCGAAAAAGCCGCCGAAGAAGTTTGTGATAAAAGTTCTAAACCGCCACTGATTTTTCAGTTTCCTCCCGAAAAAGGCCGTGAACTTTTAAATGAGGCACAAAATGCGCCGGTGCATAAATATCCTGTAACTATAACCAATACCTTAATTGATGAAGGGAAATGGGGTACATTTAAGTTATACCATATAAAACCTCAAAATATTGTTGGGACGCCACACACTATTTTTTATATTCATGGGGCGGGATGGGTATTTGGGAATTTGCATACCCATGACAAATTAGTGCGAGAACTCGCAGCAAGAACAAATTCGATAGTAGTTTTTCCAGAATATAGTCTTTCGCCGGAAGTAAAATATCCGACTGCAATTGAACAATGCTATGCGGCACTTTGCAAACTACCAGAATTATCTTTAAAAAATGGATGGGATTTAAATTTAGAAAAACTAACTGTAGCTGGAGATAGCGTTGGCGGTAATATGGCAACTGTTATGACCATTTTGTCAAAATTTAGAGATGGCCCTAAAATTCATAAGCAGCTTTTATATTATCCTGTTACGAATGCATATTTTAACACGCCATCATACAACGAATTCGCAGTAAATTATTATCTTTACAAGGCTGGCATGATATGGTTTTGGAATCAGTATACAACTTGCGAAAAAGACAGAAATCAGATTACGGCTTCACCGCTGCGTGCATCCATTAGCAAACTTCAAGGCCTGCCAGAAACAATGATTATTAATGGTCAAGCTGATGTTTTGCGTGATGAAGGTGAGGCGTATGCCACGAAACTTCGCATGGCTGGCGTTAATGTTACACAAATAAGAGTTCAAGCCATAATTCACGACTTTGTAATGCTAAATTCGCTCGATCAAACTGAAGGTTGCAGAATTGCTATGGATGCTTCCACATCCTGGATTAATAGAAAAAATAAATAGTTAGAAATAATAAGCAAAAAATAAAAATTATCCGACTGGCTCATTATGATTTAATTGGATGTTTTACTTTATTTTTAATCTAGTAAAGTCTATTTGGCGATCTGTGTGGGTGATGTTCACGACATGGCGGAAATGGATGTACATCTCTTACCATGTTAAAACTGTATTGCTTTGTAGCAAATTGTTTTTGATATAGATACTCCACTATGTATAAAGTATTATTTTTGACACCGCACAAAATTCCCGATGTACCCATTCCGTCACGAAAAGAAACTCCAACAGGCTTACCAATTAAATGGTTTAAATTATCTTGCCAGGGCATAATAATTCCTCCTCATTTTTGACCTTATTAATTATTTTATGAGGAGTTTTAATTATAGTGAAAAATCAAATTTTAAAAGTGTACTTAAACACTGAATTTTTAAAAAGTGCACCCCTTAAAGTATAATTTAATAACTGAATATAATCACTATTTTTGTAAAAATTATTAAAATGAGCAACTTTTGTTTTAAAAGGAAGTGATTTATATTCATTCTTTATGGTACGAAACTTCGAAAATAAATAACTTTAGTGCATTAGATGGAAATATAAATACCGACGTTCTTATAGTTGGTGGAGGAATCTGCGGAGTTTTGTGTGCTTATTTTTTAAAAGAAGCAGGTGTCTCATATGCATTGGTTGAAGGAACAACAATCGGTAATGGTATAACAAAAAACACAACAGCTAAAATTACTTTGCAGCATGGGCTTATATATAATGATTTAATTCAAAATTTTTCTTTAAATAAAGCTTACCAATACCTCCAGGCTAATAAATTATCTTTAGAAAAATACAAAAAAATTTGCAAAAGCATTGATTGCGATTTTGAACAAAAATCAGCTTTTACCTATTCTTTAGATAACAGGCAAAAAATTGAAAATGAAATCAAAGCTCTTGAAAAACTGGGGTATAATGCGGAATTTGAGTCTGAAATTCCGTTACCTATTAAAATTTCCGGAGCTGTAAAAATTACAGAGCAAGCACAATTTCACCCGTTAAAATTCATACGTGAAATTTCAAAAGAATTAAATATTTATGAAAATACTTTTGTAACAAAAATTAAAAACGGAGTAGCTTTTACAAAAAACGGAAGCATAAAAGCCAAGAAAATTATAATAGCAACACATTTTCCTTTTATTAATTCTCATGGATTTTATTTTGTTAAAATGTACCAGCATAGATCTTACGTTATTGCAATTGAAAATGCTCCCAATATTGAAGGAATGTATGTTGACGAAAAGCAAAACGGAATGTCTTTTAGAAATTATAAAAATTTAATGCTTGTGGGAGGAGGAGATCACAAAACAGGAAAACAAGGTGGAAATTATACGGAATTAAGAAATTTTATTTCTAAGTATTATCCTAAATCAAAGGAAAGATATGCTTGGGCAACACAAGATTGTATAACCGTAGATAATATTCCCTATATAGGGAATTATTCAAAATCCACTCCGAATTTATATGTAGCTACCGGATTTAATAAATGGGGAATGACTTCTTCTATGGTAGCGGCAACAATTTTAATAGATATGATGTTGGAAAGAAAAAATGATTTTTCCGATGTTTTTTCATCAACGCGATCAGCTTTTAAGCCTCAACTTTTTACGAATTTAGGAGAAACTCTGATTAATTTTTTAACTCCGACAATAAAAAGATGCCCGCACTTAGGCTGTGCGCTCAAATGGAATAAAGCTGAACATACTTGGGACTGTCCTTGCCATGGTTCAAGGTTTAAACAAAACGGCGATTTAATAGATAATCCTGCCATGAAAGGAGCTAAAGTTGAATAATTTTTTTGAAGGATGGTATTTTAAACACCAAAATAAAGAAGATACATTATGCTTTATTCCTGGAATATCGAACGAAAATGCCTTTATTCAAATAATCACAAATGAAAAATCTTATAATATTAATTTTGATAAAAAAGAATTTCAGAAAGAGGAAATTATAAAAATTCATAACAATATTTTTTCTTTTAATGGTCTAAAAATAGATATTAAAGACCCTGAAATGAAAATAAGCGGCGAAATTAATTATGAAAATTTAACACCTTTGAAAAGCGATGTAATGGGATTCTTTAAATATTTTCCTATGCAGTGCAGGCATGGAATAATTAGTATGCATCATAATTTAAAAGGATATATCGATATAAACAATCAGCATATTGAATTCGCAGATGGCCTGGGTTACATTGAAAAAGATAGCGGTAGATCCTTTCCTAAAAATTATATCTGGATTCAAAGCAATGATTTTAAAGAAAAATGTTCCGTAATAGTTTCTATTGCTGATATACCTTTTGTGGGTTTTGAATTTAGAGGCTTTATTTGTGCAGTTTGGTATCAAGGGAAAGAGTATAGAATGGCGACTTATAACGGAGCTAAAATAATTTCTTGCACTCGAAATGAGGTTATTATTAAAAATAATAAATGCAGACTTGAGATATATATTTCAGGTGGTAATAGCCACAGTTTAAACGCACCAAGTAGTGGTAAGATGACAAGAAAAATATCGGAAATGCCGTCTTGCAAAGCAACGTTTAGATTTTTCTATAAATCTGATATTTTATTCGATTTTGATAGCGAAAAAACAAGCTGTGAATTCGTGCAATAATAGGAAATTACTAAAAAATCCAAATTTAATTTTAACCCAAATAAACCACAGAGAATATCCTGATAATAAAAACAATTAGGAGGATTTACTGTGAATTGTCAATCGCCAATTACCTATACTGTTATGCCCGGAGACACTTTATATAAAATAGCAAATAATTATGGAACCACAACATCAGAAATTTTTTATCAAAACCCAAGTATTAATCCTTATAATCTTAAAATAGGATCTCAAATCCTTATTTGCCCTCGTAATGAGGGGAAAATGCCTACCGGTACTTCAAGTTCTCTTCCAAATTTTAATAGCCGGTTAGACCTTAATAATAAAATGCGTTTAGCCTGGTTACAACACATTTATTGGACACGACTGTTACTTATAAGTATTGCTGAAAGACTTCAAGATCAAGAAGCAACTACTAGTAGGTTACTTCAAAATCCAAAAGATATAGCAAATATTTTTGAAATATATTATGGATTGGAAATTGCGAAAAAAATTTCTGATCTTTTAACTGAGCATTTGAAAATTGCAGCAGAACTTATTACAGCACTTAGAGATGGAAAAAGCCAAGAAGCAAATGATTTAGATAAAAAATGGTACCTTAATGCTGATCAAATGGCAGATGCTTTTAGCAGCATAAATCCAAATTATAATCGTGAAGATGTAAGAAAAATGCTTTATGAACATTTAGATTTAACTAAAGAAGAAGTAGCTATGCGTCTTGCAAAAAATTATAGTGCAGACATCGATGCGTTTAACAAAGTAGAACAAGAAATATTAAAGATGGCAGATTATTTTTCAGGCGGAATTATAAAGCAGTTTCCTCAGAAATTTGTTTAAATAATTAAATTTACAATAAAACTTATTTTGCACCAACCCCAGTGAAGTAAACAAAAATAAACATACTTTCCTTTATTTTTAAAGTATAAACTTATTTTTGATTATTTTAAATTTAAAACAAAAAAGAGCTTATAGTAAAGATTTTATTCTAAACTATAAGCTTTTTAAAGAAACCTTTATAAAATAAACTTAGGATTTTTTAAAAAGTTTACCGTCATGTGTAACATAAGATATGCCACCTAATTTAGCATCAATCATATCAACAAGTTGCTCTTGATCAACCCAACCGTTTGATTTGCTTGTTATTGAATATGCACTAGCATCTTCAGGAACAGCAATACTTTGAATATTAGATTGTTTAATCTTAAGATCGGGGTATGCATTTTGGAGTATTTTTAATTCTTCGTTTGTAAGAATAAAATTTGCGCTGTAATTATCTGTTTCTCTTCCCCAACCTCCACTTATTTTTTCCATTTCCTTGCTTTGTAGTTCTTTTTTACTATTCATTTCTAACCCTTCTTTCTAAAAAATAAAATTGCTTGGTAGTTTCAACGCACTTATATATTTAACATAAAATTTCAAATAAATCAATGGTTTTTTTATTATATATAACGAAAATTATTTTTAAGGTCTACCTTTTAAAATTGCGTGGTTACATATAAATCTCCTGTGTTTCAAAGTGTCGAGTTTGCATTTTAATTTAAAATAAAAATTACCTATCGTACAGATAAAATACTTTTCCGCAAGTGACCTGCTAAAGCAAAAACATGCACTCAAAAGATTGAAAAGCATAATAAATCTGAAGAGTATAAAAGATGCCAGAGAAACCAGTGAAAATAGCAAAAGAAATAGGATTTGCATATGTAGAAATACATTTGCAAAACAATAATAAAAAGATAAAAATTTAATGACGCCAAAATTTCGGCGTCATCATTATTGAAGCATAAATTATAGTGCAGGATTATTAGTGATTATCAAAATTTGTGCCGTAAAAGCAACTGTTTGATAAATTAAGCCGACTTTTTCGCCATGTGAATTAAGAAATCTTTAACTGTGGGTGGATTATCTTCAATGTCATCAACATGTTCATACCCATATTTAAGGACTTCAGGGGTTTCTTGAAACCAAGTTTTTTTAATAATATTATTGATATTGTCATATATTGTTTCCGGTTCTATTCCGGTAAAACGTGATACGCGGCGAAAAATATGTGCCTCAAAATTCAAATCATCGCCCTCAAAATGATTAACTATAATCAAACTCAAAACCAGTTGGCTGTAACCTTTATACCCATGATTTATACCTAATTTTTCTAACTTTTTTCTAAAAGTTATTTTATCTTTTTCGTACATGTATGTAAACGGTTTTATATTAATAACGGCGAAATATATTGGAATTCTAACCATGGTTTCAATTATACCGTCTAAAATATAATTTTGGTCTATGTTTTTAAGCCGTGTTAATTTGCATGAATTCCAATAAAACCCTAGATATGTTGGTAATATAAACAAAAGCACTCCTATTAAAATATTGCGATAAGTATCGTTATCAATTAATTGGTAGTTATACTTTATATAAATAACCGTTGAAAGGCACATACCAAAAAGAATAGGAATTTGCTTATGCACAGATAAATTTCTTATATCTTTCGTTTTGATAAAACGGAATTTATATATTAAAAACATAAGACATAAATGTAAGGCTAAAGCAACAAAACGATATAATTCTAAATTTGTAGTTTTTGTGGAAGCATACATGCCGGATAACTTCCAGGAATAACGGTTTATTATGTAACCAGTGAAAAAACTGCATTCCGTCAAAAGGCTTATAAATATCGAAAATGTTAAAATATAACTCCAACTTTTTATATTGCTTCTTATAAATTTCTTATTCTCAATCCAATTTTCAATCCAAAAATAAGCAAATATTATAAGCACTGAAACAAGCCTATAAGTAACAACGTCTGTAAAAAAGTATCTGTACAATGATAGCAACGCTACATGTACATAACAAAATATCGCCATTTTTTTAATGTTATATTTTTGAAAGTTTACATTTTCATTTTTGTAATTATATACAAAATAACAGATAACACTTTCAAAAAGCAATCTAAATGTGCCTATAAGGGTTATAAATAACAATATTCCCACACCCTATTACTTCTTATAAAATTATCAATCCCATACAGGCGGCCATGTGCGACCACATGTGCGGCGATTTGTTTTTCCTTGACTTTTTAAACTATTTTGAATTTTTAAAACTTTTAAAAATTCTTCTCTAAACTTAGAATCCTTACTCAACCGCTCCATGAACTTTTCCAAAGATTTATCGGGATTTTCACGCATTTCTTTTTCTTTTTCAGATAAAACAGAGGTGTCAATTCCGTACACACGCATAAGATAGAAATTTCTCAAATCAGTATCTTTGCACATTTGTGAGAAGTAACCACGTGCTTCGGATAGGCAAACAGGTCCATCAGCATAAACTAAGGAAGCACCCCCGCAGATTAAACCTAAACTAAGTGTTGCTGCCATAAATTTTCTGACAAACATAAATCCACAGCCTTTCTTAAATGATAAAATAATAACTGAATTTTACTCTCTTAATATTCTTTGTCAATACTTTTTTGGAATTTTTTTACAGAAATTTTTCATCTTTTTATATTGAAAAAAATGTCCTATAGTAAAAACATAAGATGATACAGATTTTTTATTAAATACTTTTCATGGTTTTCATGATAGCTGCTTAGTTTCGCTTCAGTATATAAGCGGTGCATGTGTTGATGCATCTGATTCCTCGATGAATGCTGTTAATAGTGAAAGAAAATTGTCTATGATATTTCAATCGCAATTCGAAGATTGTTATTCAGTAAAATTGTTGTTTAATTTATTAAAAAATTTATTTATATATATTTGGAAGTAAAATTATGAACTATAGAGAATATGGAAAATTACCGTATAAGGTAATAGTTGTTCATGGAGGACCTGGAGCTCCTGGTTGTTGTGCTGGTATATGCAGAGGCTTAGCTGATGAATTCGGAGTTTTAGAATATTTGCAATGTAAAAATTCAATTCAGGAACTTATTGAGGAACTGCATAGTATAGTTATTCAATATAATCTTAGTAAAATTGTTTTAGCAGGACATTCCTGGGGGGCCTGGTTATCTTTTATTTTCGCAGCTAAACATCCACAGTATGTTAGTAAATTGATTCTTATAGACAGTGGACCATTTGAAATAAAATATTTACCTCTATTACATAAATCAAGAAATAGACAAAATATACCATTAGAACAATTGAAGGATATAAAAAAGGCAAATTTATATTCTAAAG
>JAEWWM010000042.1 GCA_023458915.1 Bacillota bacterium | reverse complement strand
GATAGGCGAACATGTAATCCAAAGGATTTTTTATTTGCAGGTAAAATGTAAAATTGCTGCCGTGCGGGATTCCTAAATCTTGATGCGTTGTATAGCCGTTTTGTTCAGTTATAAGCATATCAAACTCTGAAACGCTGCCTAACTGTTCCCCGCTTGAAGTGTAAGTATTATAAAAACCTCTCACTTCGTTACTTGGGGCACCGTTACTTAGAACAAAATCCCCTCCATATTTATTAGGCGCTATTCCTGAAATGGTGATAGTTGCGTCTCCTGGAGTGTTTAGTGTGAAAGCATAATAGCCATCGCTGTCTTTTGAAAGAGGTTGGCCTCCGGCTGTAACTGTAATGTTTGAAAGCGTGTATCCCGTTTGTAAATTAACAGAAAATTTAAGTAAAGAGTTCCAAGGTAACCGGCAACCTCCATTGAGTTGATTTAAAGAAGTCTTATCAATAATTTTAGCCTTGTTTGCATCTATAGAGTTACCACTTTCATCTTTAAAATAAATGTTATATTGCCTATACATCACGCTATTTATAGTAACTGTTTGATTACCAGTGATATTATTTATCTCCAAGGTAATTGCACCTTCGTTTTGGCTGGAAGGGGTAACACTTGTCCCATTTAATGCGACTGTGGCGCTGCTCAAATTGTACCCGGTTTTAGATTTTATAACAAAAGTTTCGCTGTTGCCGTACTGCGCCGTAATTTTAGACCAATCGGATATCAAAGTCGTTCCGTCGGATTCATATAAATCCACGCGGTCAGATAAAGTGTAGTTAGGATCATTAGTTTGAAAGGTTACTAAATATGTGTTTCTGGCAAGTCCGTCAATAATAATATCAACATCACTCGATGGTTGAGTAAATGTATATTTTTTGGGATTACCACCGGTATTGAGTGGCACTAATTCCACACTGCCATAAAAAATTTTATAATCAGAGTCACTATATGCACTTGTCGGATTAATATAAATCGTCATAGAAGTGCCTTCCGCCGCAGTAGTGGCAATAAGATTATTACTAACTCCTAATTTCGTGACTCCAGTAGCCAGTCCATCAGGATTTTGGCTGTTAAATGGGCTGTCCGGGGCACCTGCACCTTTAAAAACGTAAATATCAGTCATTCCAGAAAGAGCATTGCCGTCTGAACTTTGCGAGCCTGAAGAGTCGGTATAGCAAAATGTAATATTATAAGATCCTGGGTCTTCGCCAGAAATGGAAGTTTGCATCAAAATGAAAAAACAGCCACAAAATGCAAAAATTAAAAGAACCCAGTTCCAAAATTTTTTGCTAAAACTTAAAGATTTTTTTTCGCAATTCAAAATAGAGTATCTAAAAAAATCTTTCCCCATAAATATCGTCACTCCGTCCCGCCAAGCTTTAATAGCTTTATTATTTCGAAATTAATAGCAAATATAATTTAACGAAAATTATACCATTAAAATTTACATATTTCAACTTATTTAATAAATATTATTAGGCAAAATATTCAAAATATAAAAACAAAAAATTCTTTTAAAGTGCTTCCTAATCGAAAGCTTTAAAAGAATATAGTAAAATTAATTTTTAATTCCTCAAATTACCTCATGATTTTAAAATTAAGTTTACTAGAAATATGTTTTATTCCAATCGCGCAGCAACCCAATTCGTTCACTCTTTTTGCGCCCGGAAAACTTTTATATATTTTTATGCCTTCTTCCAATGAATCTGCAAAGGGCAGCATGTTTTTTAAACCTTCGCTGGTTAACATTTCTTCAAAATCAGAGTAAAAATTTAAATAAGTTATCTCACAAACAGCATATTCAGAAGAATTTTCCAATTTTAATAAATCACCGGTTTTGAAGCTTTTTACAAAATTAATTGCAATTCTTCCCTCGGCTTTCTTTTTGCCACTTTGAATGTACTGTAAAAAAGGTAATTTTTTATTACTGATGATTCTTAAACTGCGCATAATCATGTCCTTTTTGCCATAATTTTTTTGGCAGACATTTGCCTTAAAATAAACGCCGCTGCTGCGCTTCCCGCAACGGCTCCGTCAGCCACTGCAGTCACAATTTGCCGAAGAGGCTTTACTCTGCAGTCGCCCGCAACGTATACACCGGGGATATTGGTTTCGCAGGTTTCATTTGAGATAAAATATCTAGCGGCATTCATTTTTATTTTGTTTTTGTATAAATCATTATCCGGCTGATACCCTATGGCTATGAACACCCCATCGGTTGAAATTTCTTTAATATCGCCGTTGCTTCCCTCAATTAAAGCAGATTCAACAAAATCTTTTCCTGATATTTCTTTTAAATTGCTTTCAAATATGATTTCTATATTTTCGACGTTATTAACTGCGTCTACCAATAAATTTTCGCCTCTAAAATGGTCATTTCGAACGAGCATCGTCACCTTACGGCATATATTAGATAAATAAAGCGCATCCTCCAGCGCGGTATTACCTCCCCCAACTACGATCACAGATTTACCCTTAAAAAAAGCTCCATCGCAAGTTGCACAGTAAGAAACGCCCCTACCCGCAAATTCACGCTCGCCTTTACAGCCCAAAAACCGCCGTTTAAGACCGTTTGCGATTATAACGGTTTTTGCATATATATCCCCTTCGCTCAAAGTGCTTATGCATTTTTCTTCTTCGCCGAAATTCACTCCAGTAACTTCACTAAAAACAAATTTTGAACCAAGTTTCATAACCTGTTCATAAATAGCACTTGAAAAATCCATCCCGGAAATTTTTAAAAACCCCGGATAGTTTTCAATCGTATCTATAATCGACATCTGCCCGCCGTAAATGTTTTTTTCGCAAATTGTAACCTCAAGACCTGCTCTTAGCGCATAAATGGCGGCCGTTAAGCCCGCAGGTCCTGCACCTATTACTACAACATCGTTCATGTTTCACTCACCTTAAAAACTACATTCATAAATTTTTGCTTTCCCTCTACCCGTGTAACCAGAAAAACGCAAAAGTTAAATCTATTTAACGCTGGTTATACAAAAATCGGATTCTATTATATTTAAGATTTTTTCCTCGGGTAAAAAACCGACTTCGCGCCGCACAAGCTCTCCGCCTGAAAAAAACATTAAAGTCGGGACGGACATTATATTATATTTGCTAGCAACATCCGGCGACTTGTCTATATCAATTTTTAAAACTTCTACGCTTCCTTCAAATTTTTCTTTTACTTTTTCCAAAACGGGAGCAAGCATTTTGCACGGGCCGCACCACGAGGCAAAAAAATCGGCTATAATAGGAACAGATGCGCTTGTAATCTCGCTTTCAAAGTTTTCTAAATTAAAAGTTTTTTCCATTTTAAATCTCCCCTTTTTATAATTTTAACTATTTTAAAAAATATTTATGCTTTACTTAAATATTATTACTTATCTCGCCAGATAAATAACCGTTTACAAAAATTTCATCTGATTTTTCAAGCACAGTATCAACAATCTTGCCACGAATATCTTTTTCACTTTTACTTTTAATATGTATGTAATTCGCCGTATAACCTTCATAAAAGTCGCCTTTACCAAAAGTTTCATAAAGAACGCCCATTTTTGTGCCCGCGAAATCATTTAAAACAATTTTACTAACTTTCTTTGAAATTTCAATGGCTTTTTTAACTCTCTCGGATTTAACGTGTCGGCTTAACTGGTTTGGCATTTCTGCAGCAAGCGTACCCGGGCGAATAGAGTATGGGAACACATGGACTTTTAAAAACCGTGCTTTTTTAATTATATCAAGCGTTTCTGCAAAATTTTCCTCAGTTTCGCCGGGGAATCCAACCATTACGTCTGTTGTGAAGGTCGCGCTTTTAAATTTTAATCTTAATTTTTCCACAACACTTAAATATTCCGTGCGGTTATAATGCCTTCTCATTTTTTTCAAAATTTCATCAGAACCGCTTTGTAGTGAAAGATGAAAATGCGGGCAAAGTTTGCTTTCCATAGACAGCTTATTTATCAAATCATCATTCATTAAATCAGGCTCTAAAGATCCGAGTCGAACCCTTTCAATTCCTTTAATTTCGCAAACTGTATGTACTGCATCATAAAGATTGCACCCTAAATCCTTACCATAAAAAGAAAGATTTATTCCAACCAAAACTATTTCTTTGTAGCCGCTTTGAGAAAGTCTCTCGGCGTCTTTTTTAATATTTTCAAGCGGCTTAGAACGCACCTCTCCTCTGGCATACGGAATAATACAGTAACTGCAAAACCTGTTGCAGCCATCTTCGATTTTTAAAAACGCACGTGATCTGTGTGGAGTTCGACAAACCTCGCTTATCTCAAATTTTTTTATGTTTTTAATTGGTTTAACATCAAATATTTTATTATTATTTTTCAAATAACTATTTATGGATTCCGGAATGAGTGCTTTATTGGTATTACCAATAATAATGTTGATATTTTTAAGTTTTTTTGCAGCTTCGGGAGCAGCCTGAGGCATACATCCGGTCAGTACCAAAATGGAGTTTATGTTGAATTTTTTAATTTTATTTATCATTTGCCGAAGCTTGCGGTCACTCTCGTGAGTCACAGTGCAGGAATTTATTATGACTATGTCAGAATCTTGCATATTATCACAAAATCCAAAGCCAGAGCTTAGCATAGCGGCGTGGATGTCCCCCGATTCACACTGGTTGACTTTACACCCAAAAGTTACAATATAAAAATTCATGCAATTCTCCTATTCGAAATAAAAAAACAATCCTTTAGTAAATATATTCTCCTCCGCCAGCAGCGAAGGAGAAATAAAAATTTGTCTATGCACATATTGGTCGGACGTCAGTTCATGGAACTGAAATAGATATGATAAAACGGACGTTTTGATAAAACCAAAAATATTAACAAACTTAATTTTCTATACAATTATTATCCCAGAATAAAATAATCTGTCAAACCGAGTTGCCAATCAAGCTTTCAATATCTTTATAGATTAACTGTTCTTTATTTTCAAAAAAAGGATGATTTAATGCTTCTTTCGCCGAGATTCTTTCATTTTTATCTGGGTTTAAAAGTTTATAAAGTAAGTCACGGCAATTTTTGTATAAATTCGTATCGCTTTTCATTTTTTCTAAATGTTCAGGTAAAGTTTTAATGGCTTTTGTATATCTGTGCATAGCCTTAAACATTTTATATATCAAATAATTTTGAGTGACCCTATCCTGGCCTTTATTTTCATCTTTGAAACGAAGTAACTTCGAGTAATGTTTGGCAAAAAAGTTATAACCCGCGAACGGACAATCACCGTATAGAAGTTGCCAAAGCACAACCCCAACAGAAAAAACTTCAGCTTTCCCATCAAAATCTCGATTTCCCCCAACAATTTCAGGATCATAATATCCTGCCTCATAATGAAAAACTTTCAATCCTGGAGAAACACTTGTTATATTACCTGCATCAATAATAAAACAGGTTACATTTCCATCTTCATTATGAAGCATAGCATTTCCCTCAGGCAAAAAATCATTATGTACGTAGCCTTTTTCGTGTAAATAACTTAAACAATTTAAAATGTCATAAATCAAAGAAGCTGCTTTGCTTTCTTTTAATTTAAATTTGTTTTCAAAAATATTTTTAAATGTACACAAATTATTAAATTTTGATATATTGCCAAAAAAATCATTTGACCTGTACGCAATAACCGGAAAATTTAAATTTGGTACTTTTGAATTTGTAATATGCTTTAAAAAGTTTGGCGAAAATTTTTCACCGGCAATTTTATAATAAAATTCATGCTCTTTTTTATAATTTTCTCCATTCCCTCTTAAAACAAAGTGCTCATTAATAAATAATTTAAAGCATAGGCTATATTTTTGCCCTTCTAATTTATAGACACGGCTTTTTCCAGTATTGGCAACATTCGGGTATACAGGAGTGAATTTTTCGCCGCATCTTTCCTCAATGTCCGCGCAAACGGCATCTAAAAACGACTCCACTTTTTCTTCGCACTGCACCGTTATTACACTCTCATCCAAATTATAATCCCGTGCAGAAACATTTGAAAAAAACATAGAAAAGCAAAACAAAAAACTAATCAGCAAAAACTTAAATTTTTTCATAAATTCTCTCTTTTTCACAAAATTCGACTTTACTTTTAATTTGTGGTGCGGTCAGTGGGACTTGAACCCACACGTCTTGCGACACATGCCCCTCAAACATGCCTGTCTGCCGATTCCAGCATGACCGCTTATTAGCTAAAATTCACACTTATAAAATTTTATCATACAGACTTTAGAGTGTCAACGACTGGCCCCAAAAACGGTTTTGCCTTGTCAATTGGAATGAAATGTACGCAATATACAAAATTACAGGCAAAACCCATATAAAATCCCTACTGTAAATAAAAAGTTTTACTTACAGGGGAAAATTTAAATTTAAAGAAACTATGTCTTTTTGCTCCGATATTAAGAACTATATATTTTAACAATACCGAAATATAAGCATAAAATTCTTTCTGAATTTGGCAAACATTACCGATGTGCATCTTTTTTGTTTTTCTTTATGACTTTAAGCCTTGAAAATTCTTCTCTTTCTTTTTCTTCCAGTGCATCTGATATAAATTTTATTGTACTTTCAAATCTGGGGATCATTATATTTTTAAGAGCGTTAGCTCTTTTTTGAGTTTTTTTAATGGCAGCGGCGAGAAGATACACACTCGTTTCAACTTCGGCAAGGTTAGCTGTCAAGCGCCTAACTTCTCTAAAACAGGAATAAGCTTTATCTAAGTCTGAATTTGAATCGTAAAGGCCGAATGGAATATCTGCACTCTCATGCTCCTGAAACTGAACTATCGGAATTTCAACACCCATTACGCTTCTGAAAGATAAATTTATACCCTCCTCCACAGGCACAGCTTGCGAAAGTTCATCGCATATGCCAAGCGCAATATTAGCTTTTTGTAGAGTCATAAACGCTTTAGAGTAAGTTGCATCGATTTCGTTTTGTATTTCTTCGGCTCTTTCAATAAGAGCCATAAGTTCGCGCACCAATATATTCCTTTTCCTATCGAGTAATTCAAATCCGAGCTTCGAAAGGTCAAAGGATTTTTTTGTTGCTATAAGATTTCCTTTTGTGGGAGCAATTTGATCCAAAACTTTACCCCCCTCTCCTTAATTTTCGTCACTGTTACTTTCGTAAACATCATCATCGCTATCTTCTTGTTCTTCATTTTCTAGCAAATCAAGTTTATTTTTGTGCTCCAAAAGTTCTTTATCTTCAATATAATATTTATCAAGGGTTTCATCACTAATTCTATCAAGCTCTTGTCTTGGAAGAGACGAGATAAGCCGCCAACCAAGTTCTAAACTGCGGTCAATCGGGCGATTTTCATTAAATCCTTGATTAATAAAATGCCTTTCAAAAGCGCTGCCAAAATTCATGTAAAGTTTATCCGTTGGTGAAAGATCATCTTCACCGATAACGGAAGCAAGTGCCCTTGCATCCTGCACTTTGGCGTAAGATGCAAAAAGCTGATTGGCGAGCTCGGGATGGTCTTCGCGTGTGTAGCCCTTACCAATACCATCCTTCATAAGACGCGAAAGCGAAGGAAGCACTGAAACAGGCGGGTAATATCCCTTGCGGTCAATCGCTCTGTCAAGAACTATCTGCCCTTCAGTAATATAGCCTGTTAGATCAGGAACAGGGTGAGTAATATCGTCGTTTGGCATTGTTAAAATAGGAATCTGAGTTACCGAACCGCTTTTACCTTTAACCATTCCCGCACGTTCATAAAGAGAGGCAAGATCCGAATACAAATATCCCGGATAGCCTTTTCTTCCCGGAATTTCACCTTTCGACGAACTAAACTCGCGGAGCGCTTCGGCGTAAGAAGTCATATCCGTCATAATAACTAAAACGTGCATATTAAGCTCAAACGCCAAATATTCAGCAGTAGTAAGAGCGCATCTGGGCGTTAAAATTCTTTCAATAACAGGGTCATTCGAAAGATTCAGATACATTACAACTCTTTCGATTACACCCGATTCATCGAAATTGCGTTTAAAATAGTCTGCAACGTCATTTTTTACTCCCATTGCCGCAAAAACTATTGCAAGGTTACTGTTTTCGCCCTCAGAAAGTTTAGCCTGCCTCGCAATTTGAACCGCAAGCTCATTATGCTTCATCCCTGAACTTGAAAAAATTGGAAGCTTTTGCCCTCTTATCAAAGTTGAAAGAGTATCAATTGACGAAACGCCTGTATTTATATAATTTCTCGGGTATATTCTTGAAATAGGGTTAATAGGTGTACCATTTATGTTCATTTTTTTATGCGGAAAAATCTTGCCGAGATTGTCAAGAGGTTCACCTGAACCGTTAAACACACGACCTAAAATTTCGGGCGAAAGCGAAATTTCCATCGGTCGGCCTTTAAGCTTCACTTTAGTATTTGAAAGCGAAATCGACTGTGTGCCTTCAAAAACCTGAACAACTACTTTATCGCCGTCTATTTGAACAATTCTGCCCTTCCGATAGTTACCGTCACCTAACTTTATATCAACAACCTCTTCAAAAGAAGCATTATCTACTCCTTCAAGAGCTATCAGCGAACCGCTTATCTCTTTGAGTCCTACATAATTTAATACCATTTACCTCACCTCGCTTTCTAAACTTTGTCTTGAATGATTTTATCAAGTGTTTCGTCAATTTGGCGTTTATAATCATCGAGCATTTCGAGTTTATCATTTGGAACATCGTATTTTATACGCGTTAGCTTTTCGAAAATTCCCGTTTCAATAATCTTAGAAATCGGTATTGACGCCGAAATCAATTGGCGCACTTTACTGTTTAAATAAAGTATGACTTTCATCATCTTTTTTTGCTTTGCGAGCGGAACGAAAGTATCATCTTTGTGATATGCATTTTGCTGCAAAAATCCAACTCTTATAACTTTTGCAATTTCTATAATTAATTTTTGATCGTCAGGAAGAACATCCGCGCCAACAAGCTTTACAATCTCCATTAGCTTATCTTCTTCACTCAGTATTGATGCCATTTTTTTGCGGTATCTTATGAATGAGTCACCTACATTTTTGGCATACCATGGGTCGAGATCGGCAAAATATTCGCTGTAACTGTTTATCCAATTGATTGCAGGGTAGTGCCTCGCGTATGCAAGAGTTTTGTCGAGCGCCCAAAAACATCTAACAAAACGTTTTGTGTTTTGAGTTACGGGCTCAGAGAAATCCGAACCTTGCGGCGAAACTGCACCTATAATAGTTACTGAACCTTTGAAATCTCCCAAGGTTTCAACTCTGCCGGCTCTTTCATAAAATTCTGAAAGTCTTGACGGTAAATACGGCGGAAAACCTTCCTCGGCGGGCATTTCTTCAAGCCTTCCGGAAATTTCGCGCAGCGCTTCCGCCCATCTTGAGGTTGAATCCGCCATAATTGCGACATCATAACCCATATCGCGGTAATACTCTGCTAATGTAATACCTGTATAAATCGAAGCTTCGCGCGCTGCAACGGGCATATTTGAGGTATTTGCTATCATAATTGTTCTTTCAGTCATGGGTTTATTTGATTTTGGGTCAATGAGCTTTGAAAATTCATCAACCACCTGGCACATTTCATTGCCGCGCTCACCGCAGCCAACATAAACGATAATATCAGCATCGCACCACTTTGCGAGTTGGTGCTGAGTCATAGTTTTGCCTGTTCCAAATCCCCCTGGAATGGCTGCAGCACCGCCTTTTGCAACGGGGAAAAGAGTGTCGATTACTCTTTGGCCGGTTATAAGCGGAATATTTGAAGGAAGCCTATTATTCACAGGACGCGGTACACGAATTGGCCAATACTGGCAAAGTGAAAGTTCATAAATATCACCATTATTATTTTTGAGCTTTACAATAACATCGCTAACTTTATAGTTACCGCTTATTTTGGCTTCGATAACTTCACCGCTAGCATAAGGTGGCACCATGAACTTATGCGTTATTACGGAAGTTTCAGGGCAAAGCGCATAAACCATCCCAGAACTTAAAAAATTGCCTTTTTTAACGCATATCTCAACTTCCCAAAGTTTATCTTCGTCAAGCGGCGAGACATTGCAACCTCTTTCAATAAAAGTCCCGCTTTTTTCTTCAATAGATTTCAGCGGACGCTCTATTCCATCGAATATGTTATTTAGAATTCCGGGCCCGAGGCACGCTTTCATTTGGCCGCCAGTACCCACAACTTCTTCACCTGGCCGAACGCCAGTTGTTTCTTCGTAAACCTGAATAGTTGTGAATTCATCCGTAACCCTAATTACTTCGCCTATAAGTCGTTTTGAACCTACATAAACCATTTCCATCATTGAGAATGATTTTGTACCTTTTACGGTCACAACAGGTCCATTTATTCCATATATAATATTTTTATTTTTCTCATTCATAGAAGTTTAAAGAAGCGCGGGCAGATAAAAAA
>JAEWWM010000041.1 GCA_023458915.1 Bacillota bacterium | reverse complement strand
CAAACTTTAGAACTTCATTTTCAGGTGTAAACGTTTGAATTATAGCTTTTCCAGGGAATTTATCGCGCCCTGACCTCCCCACTACCTGCGTGATAAGATCAAACGTTTTTTCATAGCTTCTAAAATCTCCGTTATACAAATATTGATCAGCAGAAAGCACTCCAACAAGAGTGACGTTCGGGAAATTAAACCCTTTAGAAATCATTTGAGTACCTAGCAAAACATCATACTTCCCGTTGGCAAAATCTTGAAAAGCTGATTCATAAATTTTTTTTGTGTTTTTGGTATCTGAATCCATACGCAAAATTTTAGCTTCAGGAATGAGCTTGATTAAAATATCCTCTGCTTTTTGTGTTCCAGCCCCAAAATAGCAAATTTTACCCCGCTTGCAATTTGGACACCTACTCAAAAACTCTGACGAATAACTACAATAATGGCACATAAGCCGATTATTCGCCTTGTGAAAATTAAGAGACACACTGCAGTTCGGGCAAGTTACAATTTCGCCGCAGCTTCGGCATTTGGCGAAAGTGTTATATCCGCGGCGATTAATAAAAATAATTGACTGCTTTTTGCTTCGCACATTATCTTTAAGAGCATCTATAAGCTCAGTGCTGAACTGATTCGTGTTCGGGTCAGAAGTTTCTTTATTCATATCAATAATATTAACTTCGGGCAATTTTGCAGAACCATACCTATGTTTTAAAGAATAAAGTTTATATTCACCGGTTTTAGTCTTAAAATAGCTTTCAACAGACGGGGTCGCTGAGGACAGTATTATCATCCCGCTATAATATTTACATCTATACCTAGCCACATCTTTAGCATTAAATCTAGGAGAAGCTTCAGATTTGTATGTAAATTCATGTTCCTCGTCGATTACTATGAACCCGATGTTATTAAGTGGAGCAAAAACAGCGCTCCTCGTTCCGAGAACTACTTGAATTTCGCCGTTTTTTATGCGTTTCCAGTTGTCGAATCTCTCCCAATCCGAAAGCCCGCTGTGAATCACGGCCGCCTTATTGTGATATCTGGATTTAAATAGATGTATAAACTGAGTGGTAAGAGCAATTTCAGGCACCATAAATATTGCGCTTTTGCTTTGCGAAATAACATAATCGATAAGTCTTAAAATCACTTCTGTTTTGCCGCTTCCTGTCACCCCATAAAGAAGCGAAACTTGATACTTTCCGTTTTGATAATCTTTTAAAATTTCTTCGAATACTTTTTGCTGTTCAGAATTCAACACCAAATTTGTTCGGCTATTTTCTAAATATTCCGCTGTGTTTTCTGGGCTTCTATATTCCAAACGCTCGGTCGAGACTATTATCTCTTTTTTTAAAAGAGTTTTGATTATAGAATCGCTAACTCCTGTAAAATAACAAATTTCTTTAGCGGTTGCTTCTCCTAAATTTTTTAAAAAATCATAAACTTTTTGCTGTTTGGGAGTAAATGAAAGCTTGTCCGCATTAATTTTTTCAGATAAACTTAAAATTTTAATGGTTCTTTCGCCAACTGTTTTTGAGTCGCCTTTACCAAGCCCAGGAGGGAAAACAAGTTTCGCTGCCTCAAAATAAGTGCAAAAATAATGGCTTTTCATCCATTTTATAAGACCCATCATTTCATCACAAATCGGCGGCATTTTATCCAACACCGCATAAATATTTTTTAAATCTGATTGATTTATTTCAGCCGACAGTTCACACACAAGCCCCGCGCGTTTCATGTTTCTTTTACCAAAAGGAACAATCACTTTTTGACCGGTTTGAATTATATTTTTAAGCTCTTCTGGCACAAAGTAACTGTAAAGATTATCACACCCATACGCCACTCTATCAACTGCTATTTTTGCTATTAAATTTATAAATCAAGCACCTACTTTATTCTAAATAACTTTTTTAACACTCCCGTAATTGAGCTACGACTTTTATTGACATTTCCTTTCTTATTAAAATTATCCCATCCTTTGAAAATTATTTCAATTGCTTTTAGGGATCTATTAATTTCTTCAACAGCATCTTCTTTCCGTTCTTTAAATAGCTTTGGGTCTACTTTTTGCATTCCGGATTTATTCACGATATGAGATCCACTACCACTAATTGTTGCATCTTCAATACTTGATCTTAAAATAGCGTTAGTAATTATTTTAATTTGCTTTGCAAAATTTGCGTAACCTCTATCGAGCAGATTGGCAAATGCTTCTGTGTTTTTTGGAAGAATATCGAGGTCTTTTGGTGGTTCATTAATGGCTTTAAATGGTTTGGTTCTGGGCTTAAATAAATTTGAACATCGTCTAATTGAGTCTTCAAGACCGAAATACGCTTCTTTGAACCCTTTTATCCACAGCATCCTCCATGCTTCTTCTCTTTTACTGTCATTTTCTTTTTTTAAATTTTCTTCATTCTTATTTTTTTTCAATTCATTATTAGTGTAATTACTCTTATTAAATACCTTATCGTTATTTTTCCTCACTACCTGAACTGATTTTGGCAATGTTATCTTTATTTCTCCACCTTTTGTCGCTATCGTTAAATCGCTTATAATATCCTGAATCCCATCGCCAATTATATTATTAAATGTTTTAAGCCATTCTACAGCACTCTCATATAAATGTTCGGAATACTTTTCATCCACTTCATTAGATAATTTTTCAAATTCTTCTTTATAAAATTTTTTTTGGTTCAAATGGTTCAATAGTTCACCAAGAGGCTTATTTTTTTTAGGGTCGCCATAACTAACTCCCCTAAATTTTTGCATCTCTTTTAAAAGCATCGGAACACGCATAACCCCTTGAGCAAGCAAAGTTGGATTGATTCCTCCAGCAAGTTTATTATCAGTCAATTTTTGCGCAATAACGCTCCCTAGCTTTTTTTCTAAACTTTTATATGCTTTTAAAAATTTATCTGCTTTAGCATAATCGGCCATAATAGCTCTTACAAACAATTGAGGATTTCTAAAAAGGCCTGCTCTGCGCGGTGGAGTTGCCTCCTTCCACTTGTTTAGAAATTTGATTAAAGCATCTAATATCTTTTTCGCATCAACATTAGACCCTTGCTTTTTGTAATCTAACTCAATTCCAAAATTCATAAATTCCCCTCCAATTGCTGTGCCAGATTAATATAAAATTTAAAATAGATTTTACGCTTTTCATTCGCTTATGCTCATGTGTACAAATTAAAAATTCCACAATTATAATATAAAATTTAAAATTGATTGTCAATAATTATGCAATTTTAACAACTAGTTATTTTTGTCATTGCATCAAATAAAGTTAAAAATTATAAATTTTCATAAAAATCACACTTATACAATAAAACTCATAATATGCTCGAAAAGGAGTGATTTTATTCATGAAAATTAAATCTCAAGCGTCTGATTTTTTTTTATCGGCAAATACCCCGCAAGGTTTTTTCTCAGTTTTTGACCATCTTTACTATCCAGAAAAAAATTGGTTTTGCTACATTTTAAAAGGTGGCCCCGGAACCGGAAAATCAACACTAATGAAAACTATTGGTCAAAAAGCCGTGGAAAACGGAATTCGCACAGAATTTATTCACTGCTCATCCGACTCAGATTCTTTAGACGCAGTTATTTTCCCGGAACTTAAAAAATGCGTAGCCGATGGAACAGCTCCGCACGTTTTGGACCCTATTTATCCCGGTGCTACCGACACAATAATAAATTTGGGCGACTGCTGGAACAGCACAACTCTTTATGGATCTAAAGACAAAATAATAAAAGTATGGGGCGAAAACGCTGCACTTCTAAAAAAATCCAATAGATATCTCGAAGCTTATGGAAATGTAGCGGCTGAGAACAAAAACATAGTTTCAGAAAGCGTAGATTACGAAAAGTTAGAATCTTACTGTAAAAGGCTTACAAAAAAATTATTTAAGCAAAAATCTGAAACCCCCGGCTTTGAGCAGTTTAGATTCATAAGCTCGATTACGCCAAAAGGGCATCTGTTCTTTGAAAATTCCATTCCTCAAAACGCAGAACAGATTTTTATTATTGAAGACCAATATGACATTATCAGCGGCTTTATTTTGCAAAAAATCAGAGAAAAAGCACTAAGCTCTGGATATGATATTCTAACCTGCCCATCGCCATTTGCACCAACAAGCGAATTCGATGCGGTATTTATCCCAGAACTTAAGCTTGCATTTATAACTAAAAACCCCAAAAGAGACGCAGAACTTTTTGCTTCCCTTGAAAGTGAAAACAAAAAAATAAACACTAAAAGATTTCTAAATTCTGAAACACTCTCTCAAAACAAAAATCTTCTGAATTTTAATCTAAAAATTTGCAACGAATTTTTAGATGAATCAATTAAAAACTTAAAAAGCGCAAAAAAAGTCCATGATAATGTTGAAGTTTTCTACAAAAAAAGCATGAACTACTCTAAAATAAATAAAATAACAGATAAATTAATATCTGCTATTTTATAAATCAATTATTATCAAAACCGCCAGGCACTACTCCACCAACCAGTTGGCGGCTTGTCTGTTGCATGAAAAGCATACATAAGACCCCAAACAGAAAATGTGATCGCAAAGCAACTCATGATAAACTTCGCAATTTTAACAACATCGTTGATAACATTTCTGGCAATATCTTTGCTGAAGTGGTGGTGGTGGTTACTTGGAGCTTCTGAAACTACATCGAGGTTAGATTGGTTCGTTGGTTCATTGGTCGCTCCCGCGCTCTCTTCTTTAGATTGGATCACCGTTTTATTAGTCGTTCCTGAGTTTTCTTTAGATTGGCTTACTGTTTCACCAGGCCCTCCTGGACTTTCTGGACCTTCTACCAACGCGAACGCTCTTATTTGAAACATAGCTAAAAACACCAACATCAATGCTATTATCTTGTTTTTCAAACTATTTATTCTAAAACCATTACATTTACTCATAAGTTTTCCCAATCTCTCTTTAATGATTTTTATTTTTGAATTATCTTATATTACTAAATTACATAACTCTATAGCTTCTCACACTTTTAAAAAGCTATTTTTAGGAAACTAATCTTAAAATTATATCAAAAACATCTCCAATATTATTAGCAAAACCATCAACCGATGTTATACCTGAAGCTATCATAAATAAAATATTAAAAATACCCACTGCCGCATTCGCTCCCTCGTGTAAAATCTGTATTTTACTTTTGTAATTTTATAGTAGCATAGTTATTTCCAGGTTGCAACTATTTTTTAATCTTTGGATAGTTTGTACATAATGCAAAGTTGCTTTTACTATTTTTTTACATCTTATATTTATACCATCAAACCAGGTGAGCATTACTAAATATTAATTTTTATTTTTCCTCGCTTACGGCAGGGGAAAACATAAAATTTAGTATAAATTTGCATCACCGAAACAGATGGTATAACTTGTTTAATAATTAAATAAGTATTAAAATATAGGATACCATATACATAATTAGTTGAATTATCTTAAATAAAAAACAGGCAATTTTAAATATACGGGGTGTTGAAACTTTGGCAAAGGGAACTACCATAAGAATGTGGAGAAGGTCTTTAGTCGTTTTGGTACTATTGGTGTTTCTCGGGTTTGCTACACTTATTTGCAGGCTAGTGGGGTTACAAATTGCGCAAGGAGAATTTCTTCAAAAAATGGCGTTTGAACAGCAACTTGCAGATACCGTCTTGAACGCTCAGCGCGGAACTATATATGACAGAAACATGAAACCGCTTGCACAAAGCGCAACTGTTTGGACGGTAGTACTAGAACCTTCTTACATAAATACCGACGAAAAAAGAGAGCTTATTTGTAACGGTATGCATGACATACTCGGAATTGAAAAAAACAAATTACTGGAGCTTTCCAAAAAGAAATCTTGCTATACAATCATAAAAAGAAAAATAGACTGTGATGCAAAAGATAAAATAATTGATTTTAAAGCGAAAAACAAAATCGCAAGCGGAGTTAGGTTAATTGAAGATTATAGAAGATATTACCCTTGCGGAAATTTTGCGGCTGCGGTTCTCGGCTTCACAGGAACAGACAGCCAAGGACTCGCGGGTATTGAGGCCTACTACGACAAAACTTTAAAAGGCGAGCCTGGAAGAATTTTAACCGCTAAAAATGCAATTGGAACCGAAATGCCATTTGACTACGAACAAATGATATCAGCAAAGCCGGGGTGCAGCCTTAAACTTTGCATTGATGAAACTATTCAGCGCTTTATGGAAAAAAATCTTGAAGAAGCTGTTATAAATAACAAGGTCAAAAACCGCGCCGCTGCAATCGCTATGGATGTTAAAACCGGAGAAATACTCGGTATGGCGGTAAAAGGCGATTTTGACCCGAATGAACCCTTTAAAATAGCCAATCCTGAAGAAGAAAAATGGGTAGATTCACTTCCTGAAGAAGAACGAGCTAAAGCAAAGAATGAAGCACTCAATAAACAATGGCGAAATAAAGCTGTAAGCGATACATATTATCCCGGCTCTGTTTTTAAAATGGTAACGACATCAATGGGCCTTGAACTCGATGTTGTAAATGAGGAATCAACATTTACTTGTTCAGGATCAATAAGACCTTATAATGGCGCAAAGCCAATAAGATGTCATAAACGTGGAGGACATGGTACTCAAAACTTTGTGGAAGCATTATGTCACTCTTGTAATCCTGCTTTTATTACACTTGGCCTAAGAATTGGAACGGAACATTTTTTCAATTTCTATAAAGCTTTTGGATTTCATAGCAAAACAAATATTGATTTACCTGGTGAATCAAGTGACCTTTTCTTTAATGCTGATGGAAGTATGACAATGTTAGATTTGGCTGTTGCTTCAATGGGTCAAAACTTCGGTATAACACCAATTCAAATGATTACCGCTGCCGCAGCTATAGCCAACGGCGGAAACATTGTGCAGCCGCACGTGGTAAAAGAAATACTTGATAGCGAGGGAAATATTGTTAAAAAAATAAATCCTGTGGTGAAAAGAAAAGTAATATCCGAAAAAACCGCAAAAAGAGTTACCGCAATGCTTCAGGAAAACGCAATAAGCGGTGCCGCAAAAAACGCATATGTGGCGGGATACAGAATCGCGGGTAAAACGGGAACATCGGAAAAAATAGGCCTTAGCACTCCTGGACAAAAAGATTATATATCATCTTTTTGCGGCTTTGCTCCCGCAGACGACCCAAGAATAGCAATGCTTGTATTTTTTGACACTCCAAAAGGTGAATTTTACTACGGAAGTGCCGTTGCCGCGCCTGTATTTGCGAAAGCAATGCAAGATATTCTCCCTTATATGGGAATTGAAAGAATTTACACCGAAGAAGAACTTAAAACGCTCGATTCCGTTACACCAAATTTCATAGGTAAATCTATAGGCGACGCCAAAAACACAGCAACTAGTGAATCTTTGAAACCAATTATAATAGGTGGCGGTGAAAAAGTTATATCACAGCTACCTGACCCTTCAGGTCAGATTCCAAAAGGCGGAACAGTGGTTTTATATACCGATTCTGAAAGCAAACTTACAAAAGTTAAAGTTCCGAAACTCATCGGCCTTTCAGCTTTCGAAACAAATAAAACCGCCCTTTTTGCAAAACTTAATATAAAAATGTCTGGCCAAAACTTAACTAACTCAGGTGTTGTATCTGCAACACAAAGCATACCTGAAGGAACGGACGTTCCACCGGGGACGATAGTTAGCGTTGGGTTTATACACAGAGACAGCGATTAGTGAAAATTTGTGATAAAATTTTTTAGAATATAAAGCCAATTGGATATAATATAACTTATACAGTCAGATCACAAATTTTAAAAGACTTACAATAAAACGGAGGCGAAGGATTTTTGAATACTTACGGAATAACAGAAATATCCGCTATAACCCTTTCTTTTGTAATCACGATAATTTGCGGCAAAATATTAATCCCGTTTTTGCGAAAATTAAAATATGGTCAAACCATTTTAGAAATAGGTCCATCTTGGCACAAAGAAAAACAAGGCACCCCCACAATGGGCGGAATTATGTTCATAATAGGAATAATTATTGCCACAGTTATATGCGTACCTATGTATTACAAAATCTCCGCGTTACAAGGTTTTCAAACTACAGAAACACCTCTTATGATAACCAAAATTTTTGCAGGGCTAGGCATGGCGCTTGCTTATGGAATTGTCGGGCTGATGGACGATTATGTAAAAATTGCAAAAAAACAAAACAAAGGGTTAACTCCGAAGCAAAAGTTGATTCTTCAATTTGGTATTATCGGATGCTATTTTTTAATTTTATATGAGGTAAACAGATTAAACGGCGGCCCTGATATCACAACAGTTAAGATTCCATTTTGGGAAAGCGTTGATTTAGGGCTTTTTTACTGGCTAATATTCGGGATTATAGTCGTTGGCATAGTGAACGCTGCAAACCTTACGGACGGCGTAGACGGACTGAGTGCATCAATAGCTTTCTTTATAGCAATATTTTTAATGGTTATAACAAATTTTCTCGGAATGTTCGGCCTTAGCATTGAAACCGCGGCGCTTGCGGGTGGGTGCCTTGGGTTTTTGTTTTGGAACTTTCATCCCGCAAAAGTATTTATGGGCGACACCGGCTCACTATTTTTGGGTGGCATGGCATGTGCAATTGGACTTGGTGCGGGGCTTCACATCCCACTTATAATTCTGTCGCTTGTTTACATTTTAGAAATGTTTTCCGTAATACTTCAGGTTCTGTATTTTAAATTTTCGCACGGAAAACGGCTTTTTAAAATGAGCCCCATCCATCACCACTTTGAAATGCTCGGCTGGAGTGAGATGAAAATATGCACAGTTTTTAGCATAGCAACAATACTTTTCGGCGTGATATCAACAGTTCTAGTTGTATACGGTATGTAAACGAAATCTGTTCTTAAACCGCATAGACCACGAATTTTCAGAAAAATTTATTTTTAGTTAAAAGCTCTTCGCCGTACAGATATATGTTTTTCATTGCTTTTTATTGAATTTGAACTAATTAAAAATAGATTTTATTATATTTGAAGGAGGATATCATTAATTGAGAGCTAAAAGGGCAAGGAAAAGGTCACAAATTTCGCCGCGCGGATATGAAATTTCAAAAGAAGAACCTATCCAAAAAAAACGCAGAAAAAAACCGCGTTCTAATAAAAATAAAATTAATCTCCTTGAAAAATTAAAAATATTTTCGGTAAAATCCGGAATGGACGTACCGTTTTTGTTTTTGGTGCTTACTATAGTTGTAATTGGGCTTGTTATGATGTTTTCCGCGAGTTATCCTAACGCTTATTATCTTCATAACGGAGACAGTTTTTATTTTATAAAAAATCAGCTTATTTTTGCGGTTATCGGTATAATTGGCATGTTTGCAATTTCTTATGTTGATTATAGTTATTTTCACAAATGGGCTGTACCGATACTCGGTGTTTCGTTTTTGCTCTTAATCGCGGTTCTTGTAATGCCTCCAATTAATGGCGTGCACAGATGGATTCAACTTGGATCATTTAGCTTTCAGGCTTCAGAAATAACAAAATTTGCAATAGTTGTATCTTTTGCGCATTTTATAAACCTTAATTTTAACCGCATGCATACATTCAAATACGGTATACTCCCCTATCTTATAATCTTAGCCCCAACTTTAGTTCTCCTTGCACTTGAACCCCATATCTCCTGCGTTGTAATAGTTGTTCTTTTAGCGGCCGGCATGTTATTTATAGGCGGCGTACGGCTTAAATGGTTTGGGATGGTACTCGGAACTATAGCATCCGCTTTAATTTACTTAGTTGTTTTTACTGATAAATTAACTTACGCAAACAACCGTATCGCAGGATGGCTTAATCCCTTTGCTCCTGGCGCAGGGGTTGATACCTGGCAAACAAGGCAAGGACTTTACGCAATAGGCTCAGGCGGGCTTTTAGGCCTTGGGCTTGGAAATTCAAGGCAAAAATACTTATATATCCCGGAACCTCAAAACGATTTTATTTTTGCAGTTGTCTGCGAAGAACTCGGATTTGTTGGGTCGGTTATTATACTTCTTATATTTGCGCTTTTAATATGGCGCGGGATGATAATCTCCATGAAATCTAAAGATAAATTCGGATCACTTCTTGGAATCGGCCTAACCGCACAAGTAGGGCTTCAAGTAGTACTAAACATAGCGGTTGTTACAAATACAATCCCAAACACCGGAATAAGCTTACCGTTTTTTAGTTACGGAGGCACCTCGCTTTTAATGCTCCTTGCGCAAATGGGGATTATACTTTCGATTTCTAGGTCATCAAAACTCGAAAAAAGCTAGCAAACTTGCCCTAAAACTACATAAATCAATATTTTAGATTTTTAAAAAACTTCTAAAATTTTTACTCCTGTTAATTTAGGGGTAAAATCCAGAGGAGGAACAATTTTGAGAATAATTTTAGTAGGCGGAGGCACAGCCGGACACATTAATCCTGCTCTTGCTTTCGCTGATTACATAAAAGAAAAAGAACCGGAAAGCTGCATACTTTATGTTGGCGCAAAAGGCGGTATGGAAGAAAAATTGGTCCCCGAAGCAGGATTTGATTTCAAAGGTATAACTATTTCAGGCTTTTCTCGAAATCTAAGTTTGAAAGGCCTTCAAAAAAATATAAACACTTTTAAAAATATAATAATTTCAACTTATGAATCAAAAAAAATACTCCGTGAATTCAAACCTGACATCTGCCTTGGCACAGGAGGATATGCCAGCGGTCCGTTTTTAAGGCAAGCTGGTAAAATGGGAATTCCATTTTTAATTCATGATTCAAATTCATATCCCGGCGTTACAACAAAACTTCTTGCAAAAAAGGCCACAAAAGTGCTATTAATAAATGAAGAAGCTAAAAATCGCCTTCCAGAATCTATTAGTTCAGAAATAACAGGCACTCCTGTCAGAAAAAAGATAATAAGCTTTGATAAAAATGTTGCCAGGCAAAATCTTGGCCTTAGTAGCAAGTATGTTATACTTTCCTTCGGGGGAAGCCTTGGTGCATCCGCTATTAACAATGTAATGGCGGAAATAATCACTAAACACGCTAATGATAAAGAATATAGCTTTATTCATGGATTCGGTAAAAAATGCCATTCTTTTGAAGAAAAGCTAATTAAAAACGGCATTAATATAAAAAATAATTCAAAATATATAATAAGAGAATACATAAAAAACATGCCCGAATGCATGGCAGCCGCAGATTTAGTAATTTGCCGTTCAGGAGCTACGACTCTAAGTGAACTTCAAGCCGCTGCAAAACCTGCAATTCTCATTCCATCTCCAAATGTCGCTGAAAATCACCAATATCATAATGCCATGGCTATTGTAAATGCTAATGCCGCCAGCATAATCGAAGAAAAAGATTTAACAGAAGAAAAGCTATGGACCGAAATAAACCAAATTCTCGTAGGAGACGAAAATCTTCTTGAAAAATACTCTAAAAATCTTAAAAAAATAGCTATTACAGACTCAAGCGAAAAAATATATAAAATTATCAAAGATATTCTGAAAAGATAGGAGAAAATATTTTGAACTATTCACCTGAAATAGAAAATATGTGTATCGTCAAAAGTTGTCCTTATAATGGACCTTCTCCAATACCTGAAGAGGGCAGATGGGTGAAAGCTTTAGAGATAAAAGATATTTCGGGGCTTTCTCATGGTGTTGGCACATGCGCTCCGCAACAAGGTGCTTGTAAACTTACCTTAAATGTAAAAAATGGAATTGTCGAAGAGGCATTAGTTGAAACCATCGGTTGCTCCGGAATGACACATTCTGCAGCAATGGCAGGAGAAATCCTTCCCGGGAAAACACTACTTGAATGCCTCAATACGGACCTTGTGTGTGATGCTATAAATGATGCTATGAAAAAAATTTTTATTCAGCTCGTTTATGGGCGCTCTCAAACAGCTTTTTCAAAGGATGGGCTTCCGGTGGGCGCGGGGCTCGAAGATTTGGGGAAAAGCAAATGCTCACAAATTGGAACGATTTTCAGCACAAAAAATAAAGGTGTAAGATACATACAGACAGTTGAGGGTTATATTCTTTCGCTTGCACTTGATGAAAATGATGAAATCATAGGATACAAATTCATAAATCCCGGAATAATGATTGAAAAAATCAAAAAAGGCGCTACCCCGAAAGAAGCCTTTGAATCAAGTACCGGCATTTACGGTAGGTTTTCAGAAGCAGCAAAATATATAGACCCCAGAGCTGAATAGTACGTTAAAACATAGAAAATTTTTATTTTGCATTACCATCCCAAGTAGATAAACTTGAAAAAGGAGTTAATTATGAACGAAAATATGCTTTTTGAAGGCTTTGAAAGAAGAATCGGCAGTATAAGTAAGTGCCTTCAAAAACATAATATAAAAAGCCTTGAAGAAGCTAAAAAAATATGCGAAGAAAATAATATTTACCCAGATAAAATAGTAAAATCCATTCAGCCCATAGCTTTTGAAAATGCCGCATGGGCGTATATTCTTGGCTGCGCGATCGCCATTAAAAATAGTGTGAGTTCAGCATGCAAGGCAGCTGAATACATCGGCGAAGGGTTACAAGCTTTTTGTGTACCGGGGTCGGTCGCAGACAACCGTAAGGTCGGCATCGGACACGGAAACCTTGCATCACGTCTTTTAAAAGAAGAAACCGAATGTTTTGCTTTCATTGCTGGTCATGAATCTTTCGCTGCAGCAGAAGGCGCTATTGGAATCGTAAAATCAACGAATAAGGCACGCGTAAAACCGCTCAGGGTTATACTAAATGGTCTTGGAAAAGATGCAGCTTATATAATCTCCCGGATAAATGGATTTACATATGTTCACACGGAATTTGATTTTGAAAACCATACTTTAAAAATAATATATAAAAAATCATTTTCGCCAGGGGAAAAAGCAAAAATAAAATGTTATGGCGCGAATGAAGCACTTGAAGGCCTAGAAATTTTAAAGCACGAAAAAGTAGATATATCTATAACTGGAAATTCCACCAACCCAGTAAGATTTCAGCACATAGTCGCGGGAACTTACAAGAAATGGGCGTGCGACAATAATAAAGAATACTTTTCAGTAGCGTCAGGAGGCGGTACAGGAAGAACACTTCACCCTGACAATATAGGTGCAGGTCCTGCTTCATATGGGCTTACAGATTCAATGGGGCGTATGCATGGAGACGCTCAGTTCGCGGGGTCCTCATCAGTGCCGGCTCACGTAGATATGATGGGATTTATCGGAATGGGCAATAATCCTATGGTAGGCGCAAGCGTTGCTTGCGCAGTAGCGATACACGAAGTGTTTAGTAATAATTTATTTGGATAAATTTCCCAATTTATTATAATTTATAAATATTATATAAAAATTTGCGCATTAATTATCATATTTTAATTAAGCTTTACAATTTTTCTACACGATTTGCAGTATATCAGGGACTTGTAAGTTCAAATATCATCTGATAAAATATTTTTTTAAACAATTTTTGGCGGGTGATGAATTGAACGGCGAAAACCCAAATAATAAAGATTCAAATTTCGTGCTCAGCGACATGGTGAAAAAGAAAATACTTAGTATGTACAATATTTCCAAAGATGAAACTCAGGAACATTCTGAGGAAATAACGAACAAAGCGACACAAGATGAGAAATCACAAAATAATAACTAAATAATAACTAATTCTTATTTTGTTCGCGGCTTAATATTTTTTATTTTTTCGGGTAATTATTCTTACCCTGTTTAGATGTCTCACTATTTACAAATCACAAATTTTGCTAACTTGTTAATCTGATTTTATAAATAATACAAAAATAAATACTAATACTAATACTAATACTAATACTAATACTAAGATTAAATTCTTAAGTATTATTTTTTTGAAAAAATTCATTTTCAATTCAAAAGTTCTTCATCGTATAAACTTACATTATTCATCACTTTTTATTAAACCTGAACTGATTTTAGAACAGATCTATTAAAAATAATTTTTATATTGTTTAAGATAAAGGAGAGAGTTATTTATGGGCAAAAGAATAGGCAAAAGCACGGTATTGATGGAAAACATACCTACAATTACAAGCTATGCTTCAATGTGTGGTAAAAAAGAGGCCGAGGGTCCACTTGGAGACCAATTTGATAAAATTTTTGAAGATACTACCCTTGAAGAATCTTCATGGGAAAAAGCTGAAAGCAGGCTCCAAGAAGAGGTTGTAAGCGCAGCGATTGAAAAGGCAAATTTAAAAGCTGAAAATATAAATTACATTTTTGCGGGCGACCTTTTGAACCAGTGTATGTCATCCGCTTTTGGTCTTAGAAAGCTAAACATCCCCTTTTTAGGACAGTTCGGGGCTTGTTCAACTATGGCACAGGCTATATTTTTGGCAGCTATTACAATCGAAGCCGGAATAGCTGATCATTCCGTAGCTGTCACTTCTTCGCACTACTGTTCTTCGGAAAGGCAGTTCAGATTTCCTCTTCAATACGGTGGTCAAAGAACACCAACAGCACAATGGACTGTCACTGGTGCAGGGGCAGCGATTGTCAGCACAAATTCAGAAGGGCCGAAAATAAAACAAATAACGGTCGGCAAAATAACCGACCTTGGCATCAAAGACGCAAACAATATGGGCGCCGCCATGGCTCCCGCAGCAGCAAAGACAATGCTGGCATTTTTTGAAGATACTAAAACTGGGCCCAACGACTACGATATGGTTTTTTCAGGCGACCTCGGAGAAGTGGGCTCGAATTTGCTAAAAGAGCTTCTTATGAAAGAAAATATAAAACTCGGTGATAATTACAATGACTGCGGACTTATGATATATCATAAAGAAAAGCAAGATGTGCACGCGGGTGGTTCAGGCTGTGGATGCTCTGCCTCAGTTCTTTGTTCTCTTATTTTAAATAAAATAAAAAACAAAGAGTGGAACAATGTTTTATTCATGGCAACCGGCGCGCTTATGTCCCCCACTTCAGCTCAGCAGGGCGAAACAATCCCTGGCGTTGCGCATCTTATAAATTTTACCAGTAAATAAATTATCCCCTGTAGGTTTCCTTTTTATCATGTTTTGTTTTATAACATACAAAAAATATCAAACTTGCATAAAATAAAATTATGAGTAACATGAATAAAAAATTTTCAAAATTATTTGAAAAAATATTTGAATATGAAAAAATATGGAAAATTATTA
>JAEWWM010000040.1 GCA_023458915.1 Bacillota bacterium | reverse complement strand
TAACACAAATTAGCGTAAAAACCACGCAAATTTATAATTATTAGTCGATGAGATATATTTTTAGCTTTGTATGATGTCTCATCGATATTCAAAACACAAAGCTGATTCAATTGCTAAAATCATTTTTTTAAAATCCTCCAAGTTGATTATAGTATATAGATTTTTTAAAAAATTGCAAATTTACAGCTGCGCGGCTTTCACTTCATTTACCATACCTGAAACATCAAAAGAAAACTGTCTGAACTGTGACTCGGTAGTTCCATGCGGGACAAATTTATCGTCAATGGCTTTGATTTTATAGTTTCCTTTATAATTTCTTTGAACAAGATCAGAACCAAATTTTTCAGCAATTCCACCGGATTTTGTAGACTCTTCAAAAAATATTATATTTTTAAATTTTAAAGATGATTCTACGGCTTTAAAATCCAGCGGTTTTATAACGTTTAGTTTTAAAATACAGGTAGCAATGCCGTTATCTTTTGAAATTTCACTCGCCAAAAATGCATTCGAAAAAAGCCTTCCATAAGTAACAATGAGTGTGTCTGCGTTTTTGTCATTGTAAAAATCAAAATTATTTCCTGTATATTTAAAATTTTTTGGCTTTTGAAGCTCTTCACCTCTAGGGTATCTTACCGCTGCAACGCCGCGGCTTACAAATGCCGCATTGCCAAGCATTGGCTCTAATTCTTCCAAAAAGCTTGGCGAAAAAATTGTAACATTCGGGATTGTGTTTAAAAAAGGTACATCAAATATCCCTTGGTGAGTTTCGCCATCTTCTCCGATTAATCCGGCTCTATCTATTGCTAAAACCACTTTAAAATCCTGAAGAGCGGCATCGTGAATAATTTGGTCATACGCGCGCTGGAGAAAACTTGAATATACAGCAAAAACGGGTATAAGCCCGCCCGCTGCAAGACCTCCTGCAAATGTGACAGCGTGTTCTTCCGCGATTCCAACATCAAAAAACCGTGATTTGTATCTGTTTTTAAACTCCACAAGCTCTGTTCCTGAAGTCATGGCGGCAGTTATCGCGCATATTCTAGGATCATCTTCTGCCATTTTGCAAATTGCTTCCCCGAATTCTTGCGAAAACGTCTTTTCATTTTTTTTAAATCCGACACCTGTTAAAGCATCGAAAGATGAGACTCCATGATATACTCTCGGATTTTGCTCAGCAAATTTGTAGCCCTTTCCTTTGCTTGTGATAACATGCACAACAGTTGGTTTATTCAGGCTTTTGGCAATATTCAAAACCTTCTGCAATTGTAAAAGATTATGACCGTCCACCGGACCGTAATACGCAAACCCCATGTCTTCAAAAATGCTGTTTTTATAAATAAATTTTTTAAGAGCGGATTTCGACCGCTTCATCATATGCTTTATTTTTAAACCAATTCGAGTTTTATCAAGAATTTTTTCTAAAACATTTTTAGCTTTCATGTATGACGAACGAACACGCGCAGCGGACAAATATCTCGCCACTGCACCAACATTTTTGGAAATTGACATTTTATTGTCGTTAAGAATAATTATAAAATTTTTCTTGAGCCGCCCCGTGTTGTTAAGCCCTTCATAAGCAAGCCCGCCTGTTAAAGCGCCATCGCCAATAACCGCAATAACATGTCCTTCTTCTTTAAGTATTTTTTTGGAATACACAAGCCCAAGCGCAGCAGAAATAGATGTACTGCTGTGCCCTGCGGTAAATGCATCATAAGAGCTTTCATGCCTATTTGTAAAACCCGAAAGTCCACCTTCAGTGCGTATAGTATCTATCTCGCCAAACCTGCCTGTCAGCATCTTGTGAACATAACTTTGGTGGCCTACATCCCATACAATTCTATCTTCTGGCTTATTAAAAACTTTATGAAGAGCGATGGTTAGCTCTACTACGCCCAAGTTAGATGACAAATGCCCCCCGTTTTTTGATATAACATTCACTAGCTTGCATCTTATTTCACTGCAAAGCTCATCTAAATCAACGACAGAATTTAAATCTTCCGGAGAATTTATACCACTTAAAATCGGAAATTTATCGTAAACTTCTTGTTCCATTATGCTTTTTACTTCTTTCTTTGGGATGATTCTATTATATCACATTTTATTTTAGGAAAATTGTAAAACTCATATTATGACGGTTTCCGCCAATAATTCTAATAAGGAGAAAGATTATGAAGTTTTTTGAGAACATAATTAAAAATAAGAAAAATATAATAATAATTGTTTTGTATTTGGTTTCAATTATTCCGACAATTTTTATTATAAAAAAGGCAGACGGTCAAAATAGCGAAAACTTTTTAATTTCGAACTTGAATTCCGATGATTCTTCTAAGAATAATTCCGAGAATGCAGCAACGCAAGAAACAACAGATGCAAATGAAAACAAACAAATCACTGAACCAACGGAAAACAGTAGCAGTTCATCGACAAATAACTCTGGAACAAGCTCAAATATTAATTCGGGCACGAAAAAAAAATCTTCCGGCAGTTCATCTACCGCCAACAACTCCTCCAGCAGCGGTTCTTCAAATTACAGCTATCTTCCCTCCCCCGCTCCGGTTTCATACGGTCATAATGTAGTTGGTTATTATATGAGCTGGTCAAGGTACAAAGGGTTTACCCCAGAAAATATAAATGCTTCTAAACTGACACATATTAACTATGCGTTTGCTAATATACGCAGCGATCTTAGTATTGCGCTTGCAGATGAATCTATCGACCTTCAAAATTTTGAATCTTTACGAAATTTAAAAAGCAAAAACAAAAATTTGCGAACTTTAATTTCCATTGGCGGATGGGATTATTCCAAATATTTCTCTGACGCCGCTTTGAATGACACTAACCGTAATCTTTTCGCGCAAAACTGTTTGAATTTTGTTTTAAAGTATGGTTTTGACGGTATAGATATTGACTGGGAATATCCGGTCTCCGGTGGAATGAGCACGAACATTTACCGCACTGCAGATAAGCAAAATTACACCCTGCTTTTAAAAACTCTAAAAGCAAAATTAAATGAGCAAAAAAACAAAGATGGAAGAAATTATTATCTAACAGCTGCGGGCGGAACGAGCAACTGGTACCTTAATAAAATAGAATGCAGTAAAATTACTGCTTATTTAGATCACATTTTCATAATGGCTTACGATTTAAACGGTCCGTGGAGCAGTTACGCAAATTTCAACGCGCCACTTTATAATAGAGCTGATTTACCCACGGACGGCGGAGACGTAAGCGGGGGAGCAAGTGCATATTTGAGTTATGGCATTCCAGCATCAAAAATTGTTTTGGGCATGCCTTTTTACGGCTACCAATATACGGTAGTGAACAACAATAATAACGGTCTCGGATGCAAATTTTCCGGAGCATCATCAATAACTTACGATGACGTTGTTTCAAAATATCTAAACAATTCAAATTATGCATGCTTCTTCGATGAAACCGCGAAAGTTCCATATATTTTTGGGAACAACACTTTTGTAAGCTATGAAGACGACCGATCTATAACAGCAAAAGCAAATTTTGCAAAGAGCAAAGGTTTTTCAGGAATAGGCGCGTGGGAACTTTCTTTCGATAAAACCGCAAAACTTCTCAGCGTTATGAGCAGTATTTTTAAGTAATAGCAGTGATAATTTAAGATATATTTTGTGTTTTTTGCCGCTAACACAGGGGAAAATAAGAACTCATTTATATAAATTTCGAACTTCCTAAAAAATTATTCTGGAATAATTTTTTTCTGCAATATTCCAATTTATCAAATTAAACCAGTTGTCTATATATTCATTTCTGCGATTTTGATATTTAAGATAATAAGCATGCTCCCAAACGTCAATTAATATTATGGGGTATAGATCGTCTGGTAGAGATGTATCTTGATTAGGCATAGAAATAATTCTTATATTACCATTTTTATCTGAAACCAGCACCGCATATCCCGAGCCAAACACTTTCAGCGCCATGTTTTTAAACTCAGTTTTAAAATTTTCATAAGAACCAAAAATATCATTTATCTTTTTGCCCAAATTTCCAATTGGTACTGGGCTACCGCCTGGAGTCATTATGTCAAAATATAAATAATGATTATAAACTCCGCCGGCGTTATTTTTAATTGGAGTTTGTAAATTTACTGGCAAATTTTTGTAATTTTTCACAAGTTCAAAAAGAGTCCAGTTCTGAAAATCCGGATAATTTTCCAAGGCTAAGTTCAGGTTATTTATGTACGTTCCTAAATGTTTATCGTGATGAAAATGCATGGTTTCACTGTCTATAAAAGGCTCAAGGCTGCTGTAATCATATGGTAAGGGTTTTAGTTCGTATTTGTATTTATCAGATGTCATTACGAAGCCTCCTATTTTGTTTTCACTATTAACTATATTCTGGCATTCTATGTTTCACAACGTTTTTATTTAAAAAGCATAAAATTATTTTAATTATTTTGTATATCTGTCATATGCACGGCAAATACTAAAAAATGGAGGTGCATTTTGATGAATATACCAAACGAAAATTATAATGAAAACGATTTTAAAGAACCGAAAAGAAAACCTAAAAAAAGTAGAGCTTTTTATATCGCGCTCACAATTTGTATCGCTGCAGTATCTGCAGCTGCATGGTCAACCTATGAAAGTGTAAAAAATTTTATAACTCCATCCAAAAGTGGCTCTTCTTCTTCTTTAAAGTCAGCAGGTCACGGAGTAGGGCAAAAAGACGCAAGCAAAAGTTCCATACTGGAAGAAAACAGCGAAGATAAAGCCAATCACAGCACTCATAAGCTTATCCCTTATGATCATCCTAGCGCAAAGGCAGCCCCCAAGGAAGATTCTTCGGAAGAAATCCAGGCTGTTTCCGCTCAAAAATCCGATTTACTGGTAGTCTACCCCACAGGGAATAATATTACAAAAGAATTTAGCGACGGCAAACCAGTTTACTCTAAAACTATGAATGATTGGCGAATCCATAGCGGTGCTGACTTTAAAGCAGAAGCTGGAAGCAAAGTGAAATCAATTACAGGCGGAACCGTAAAAGATATTTACAACGACCCTGTTTACGGTACAACTATTGTAGTAGAACATGACCCAAAATTTACAGCATACTACTGCGGTCTTGGTGAAACGGCTCTTGTTAAAAAAGATGACAGAGTACAATCCGGCCAGGAAATCGGTTCTATACACAAAGTGCCATGCGAAGTAACTGAAGAACCTCACCTTCACTTAATGATACACAAAGACGACAAATTTATTGACCCGCTTTTAATCCTCGAAAAGGAATCGCAGTAAAAATTCATGTATAAAAAACGACGAAAAAACTTTGAGTCTCTTGAGCTCAAAGTTTTTCACTTGCATTTGTTATAAAGAAAACTTCTTTAAGAGTAGTGAGAAAAAGTGAATTGCTTAGGTTTTCGCCACATGCACCAAAAATTTCTTTAAATTTTTCATTACCGGTTTTAACGGCTTTTTTTATCGTATTTCTTATGGCAACTTCAACACATTCAGTCGATGTTTCATTGTATTTACAAATGTGCCTGTATACTTCGCTTAAAAATATGGTTTTATCGGAACTTAGCATGTAATTCAGAGCTTCTACGATATATGTATAACCAAGCACATTTAAAGGTACTCCTACAGAACGAACAAAATTTTTTATTTTTATGATTTTAACAGCATCAGAAACAGTGGATTTCCTGCCGTGGCACACTGACAAAATAACATCTTTCAAAAGGGAGAAAATTATGGGTTTGCGAATATAATAATCAATTCCATAACTAAAAGATTTTTCAAAAGCGTTCATGTTCTCTAAGCTGGACATTACAATTACACGAGGTTTATCGTTATCTGTAAAAGAAGAATTGATTTTATCAAGAACATTTGTTCCGTCAACATCACTTGCCAAAAAATCTACAAGAACAACGTCTGGCTTATGGAATTTAATGCTTGAAATTATGTCAAAGCCACTACCTAAAAGTTTACATATTTCAATTTCATTATCATTACCCAAAAAATTAAGCAGCGATTTTCTTTCTTTCGGGTCATCTTCTATTATCAAAATTTTTGCTTTTGAATTTTCATTAGTTAAACCCACAATCATCTTCCCTGCTCAAATAAATTTAATCGATGTGATTATTAATCACATTATATACATTATTAAACAAAAAATCAACAGTAAAATTTATTTTTGTTATTTATCACAGATTACAAATAAAAATCCTGCTAAACATTAAAACTTATGTTTAGCAGGCGTATAAAAAGTATGTATTCTAGGATTAACAGCCACT
>JAEWWM010000039.1 GCA_023458915.1 Bacillota bacterium | reverse complement strand
CAAGAAGCACAATCGCCACAACTTCCTCCATGCGGCCGATGAATTTCAACATAAGCCTGTCGTTAATTTTGGAATTGTCTAGAATTTGATTTTTGTCAGAATGTTTTTTTTCAACATAAATTCGCGCCAAACTTGAAAGCATTTTAATAAACACTGCGGCAGATTCACCAACGCCTTCGACCTCTTTGAGCATGTTTATAGGAGCATCAAAAACTGCAGCAATAGACCCAAAGCTTTCAAGGAGCTTGTGGGCTATTTCATTTGTGTTTTTTCTAGGTATGGCGTAAAATAAAGCAAGTTCCAAAATTTCGTGGTCTTCGAAATTATCAATATCGTTTAAGATGAATTTTTTTCTTAGCCTGCTTCTGTGTCCGTCGTGCAATTTTTGATCTCCTTTCATTATAAAAATTATGTGTACTAACTTGATGATATCTTGGCCGCTTATTAAGTAACACTCCATGGAAAGTAATTTATAAATTTTACAATATATTCATAATTATAGTATAATATTTTAACAGATTTAAAATATATTTTCAATTTTATTTTAGGCAGTGATTTTAAAACCATGAAAAAAGTGACAGTTAATAAAAACGATGCCGGTCAGAGGCTCGATAAATTTATTTCAAAAGCTTTTTCGAAAATTCCCGATTCTCTTGTTTACAAATACATTAGAAAAAAGAGGATTAAATTAAACGGTAAAAAGAGCGAAATTTCAGCAAAACTAAGTGAAGGAGATGTAATCGAACTTTACATAAACGATGAGCTTCTTGAAAATTTTTCGTTCAAAGAAGATTTTAAAAAAGCCTCGACTAGCCTTGACATAATTTATGAAGATCAGAATATATTGCTTGTTAACAAAAAACCTGGGCTTATTGTTCATCCGGATAAAAATTTTCAAATTGACTGTTTAATAAATAGAATAAAAAATTATCTTTTTCAAAAAAATGAATATGATCTCGATAAAGAAAATTCTTTTACTCCGTCGCTTGTTAACCGCATTGACCGAAATACCGGCGGAATAGTTATAGCTGCCAAAAACGCTGAATCACTTCAAATTCTTAATCAAAAAATGAGATCAAGGGAAATCAGTAAAAGTTACATATGCATCGTAAGTGGCGAAATAAAGAAAAAAAGCGGGATTTTAAAAGGCTACCTTGAAAAAAATCATGAGCAAAATAAAGTGTTCATCAAGAATTCTAAATCTGAAAATGATTCCTCAAAAACGATAATTACAAAATATAAAGTTATGGGTAGCTCTCCGAATTTTAGTCTTTTGGAAGTAAATTTATTAACCGGTAGGACTCACCAAATAAGGGCACATTTGGCATCTATCGGGCATCCCATTTTAGGAGACGGGAAATATGGAAAAAACATTTTAAACCGCTCATTAGGGTACAAATATCAAGCGCTATATTCTTATAAATTGAAGTTCGATTTTAAAAGCGACTCAAAAATTTTAAATTATTTAAACGGAAAAGAATTTGATATACCGCAGAATAAAATTTGGTTTGTTGAAAATTTCTACGAAAATCTTTAGTGCTCCGTGGTAAATATTTACAATAATTTAATTCATTATTTTGAAATTATATATTTCTAACCAAACTTTTTTAAAAACATTGACAAGCTTTAACAAGAAGAGCATAAAAGGCACATAAATTAAATAAATCGGAGGTGGAAATGATGGTTGTTAAAAGATTTGCCGCATTAGCACTTAGTTTAGGTTTGGTCTTTGGTGGCATTATTTCTATTACTCATAGCACTGTTGCAGCAGCGGGTGGCCCTGGGGGCGGATGGACATGGGCGCGTTGTTCTTAATACTTACAGGTTAGTGTTTTGTTAAGATATTAGGACATAAAAATGAATTGCTTTGATTTAAAAGGTCATTTTAGGAAATTGTTACTATGATTAATAGTAAGGGCGTGAGTAGCACATAAAAAAGTAGGTTTTTATGTGCTTATTGTTTTATTCTGATGTTTTTGATATAATGTGATAGGAATAGAAGAAGGTGAAAAAAGTTTATGATTACTTACATGTTATACGCAGCTAAATTTTTGGTCGAAGGTATTTTTTGTTACTTAATCTATAACCATATGAATAAAAATAAAATTTTTAACATTAAAAAAATAACGTATTTTGTTTCTGTGTACACAATGTTGTTGTCAATTTGTGGTTTTATTTTAGGTTTTATTATATGTAGACCTATTTCAATTCTTATAATGCTTACATATTTTTTAATAGAAAATAAAAAAATTAAAGAATGGCGTTTTGTTTTAACCTATACACTTTTTATAAGTCTTATTTTAGAATTTAGTAATTTTGCAGGTTATAGAATAAATTATTTCTGTATGCAGTTACTAGGAATATCTGAAACTGCAACAGACACAAATTTATTATTAGTTATGTCTATATCTCTTGCGTTGCATTTTTGCATCCTAATACTAATATACAAAATTAACTTTATTAAAATAAACACGATAAAAGAGTTATCTACACAAAAATTGGTGCCTATTTTTTTTACTTTGTGTCTGTCAATGTTTATTTACATAAAATATCAAATTAAACAAATGCAATCATATAGCTATTTTTACGAAGTTTTGTCAGCCATACTCTTGTTTTTCTTACCTATATTTTTATGTTCCTATATAATATTACATAAATTAGTAAGGCTTAAAAATATAGATCATAATGAGGTTGAAGGTACTGTAACAGAAAATATATTTGCACTCAATATTCCTGCGATTAATGCTGTGACTAATTTAAGTTCAGATGTGTATGAAAAAGACAGAAAAATTTTTAAAAGAAAACTCGCAAAATTAGAAATAAATCACGGATGCCAGGGCTATAACCAGATAATTCTTGCTTTGGCTATTATCAAACATTTCACAGGGGACGAGCTTATTCTTGAAGAAAATGTTTTGCGCCATGTGTCTCGCATTACTAAAGTTCCTGCACGTTTGATACGTAATAATATTGAAGATACTATCAAGAAAACTTGGCTTCATGTTGATTCGGAAATTTTGGAACAAGAGTACACAGAAGATTATACTGGGCGAAAACGCCCTGAAATTAAAGACTTTTTAGTTTATATAGCAAAAAATTCGGCATAGAGAAATTAATTTTTTAGATAAAATCAAAATTCAAAGAATTTTGAAAACATTGCCATAAAGCCCATGTCTATTAAAGCAGCTACAGCTAGTATTATAAGGCTGTAGCTGGATTTACGGATGTGGGCTTTAAAAGTTTCCCAAAGTCTTTCGTTATCAGCGCTGGGGAGGATTTTTTTTGCAAATTTAGCAGATAAATTTACCGCACCTGCCGCAAAAAGCACAACTCCTATGCTTGAAACAAAAATACCTGGCAGAAGTATAAGAATATAAAATGCAATTCCTTTAAGTCCGTAAATGAGGTAAAGGTACCCTGCGGTAATGCCGAGACCAAGACCTCTAAAAATAACAAGGATCGGCACTAAAACCGCTCCCCAAAACGAAAGAGCGACGATTTCTATAAAAAGTGTGAATATAAAAAGCGAGGAAAAAGATGAGATAAATATATCCAGCCCAGATTGGCCTATCCTCTCTTTAAAATCGTTTAAAAACAAAAAATCAAGCTTGTGAAGAACCTCCATATTTATAGAACTTACTGAAATCGAACCCACTATCATGCCAATTATTAGGCAGACTATAAAAAATATAAGAACCTTGTTATTTTTGCTAAAGCTTATGAGTTCATATTTATCAAGAAATGATACCACTTTATTAAAAGTTTGCTTCATACTCAATCTCCCGATTTTTACATCTTTAAAAATAAATATGAACAAGCCTTTATAAATATGAATTTTTTTATTGACTTATTTATTTAGCTAATTTATTATTAATTAATAAAAAAATTCATAAAATCATTAATGTTTTAATTAAAAATTTATAATAAATGAAAAGAAAGGTGAAATTTTTATGCCTGAAAATGGAAATAAAAATGATTTGTTTCGAAAAAGTACACTCGAGAGAGTCACGTCTCCGGAGCAGTTAAATGAATATATAAAAGTGACAAATCCAAGCCTTATTGTCATGCTTATCGGTATATTTACCATTTTAATTGCGGGTGTCATATGGATATTTTCAAGTGGTATACCCAAGACTGTAGATTTGACCGGAGTTGCAGTGACTGACAGTGTTGGAACGCAAAAAGTTTATTGCTATGTGCCTATTGCTACGAGTAAAAGGCTTGCTACGGGTATGGATGTTCAAATTTCGCCCGATTATGCAGACCGTGAAGAATACGGTTTTATTAACGGTAAAATTTTATCTGTTGGAAGCAGTGTTATGACGGAAGAGTATCTTAATTCTAAATTTTCAAATCCTCAGTTAGTAATTCCTTCAGTAACTGCGGCGATGCAACAGGGAAATGTTGTTGAGATTGAGATAAGCCTTGGTGAGTGGTCCAGTGAAAAAGGAGAAGGGATAGAGGTTACCGACGGAACAACTTGTGCAGTTTCGGCTATTATAGGGGAAACCAAGCCTTATGAACTTATATTTAACAAATGACGGGAGGTGCGCCTCATGGGAAAAAAGATAAAAGTCCCGGTAGTTATGCAAATGGAGGCTCTTGAGTGTGGGGCCGCCTGTGTTTGTATGATTGCGGCTTACTATAAAAAATGGATACCTTTAACGCGGGTTCGTGCAGACTGTGGAGTTTCAAGGGATGGAAGTGTTGCGAAGAATATGGTTGCTGCCGCGCGGTCTTATGGTTTTGAATCTGCGGGGTATAGGCTTGAACCTTCAAGTTTAGGTTCTTTAACACTTCCGGCGATTATTCACTGGAAATTTAACCATTTTGTAGTTCTTTGCGGAATAGATGCACAAAAAGGTAAAGTTTATATAAATGATCCCTCTAAAGGGAGAGTAACAATAAGTATGGAAGAGTTTGATGAATCTTTTACAGGTATAGCTCTTTCAATGAAACCAACTTCTGAATTTAAGCCCGAAGGTAAACCCAAGAGTGTGCTTACTTTTGCAAAAAGATGCCTTCGCGGTGCTATGGGAGCTTTTATTTTAGCTACGCTTTTAAGCATAGTTGTTGCAATAATTGATATGACTTCGCCAATCTTCGGTAGAGTGTTTATTGATAATTTACTCTCTGGGAAAAATCCCGAATGGCTTTACCCGTTTCTCGGCATAATGCTTATTGTGCTGGTGCTTCAGGTTCTCGTAGGGATTATTAAATCAATTTACTGGCTTAAAATTGAAGGTAAGTTCACACTCACTTCAAGCGCTGAATTTATGTGGCATGTGTTAAGGCTTCCGCTCGATTTCTTTTCTCAAAGATATGTCGGTGACGTAGTATCTCGTCAAGAGTCAACAGCTGGTATAGCGCTTACTTTAATTCACAAAATAGCACCGATGTTTATAAATATAGTCTCGCTGTTTTTTTACTTGTTCTTTATGATTCGCTGGAGTTGGGCGCTGACTTTAATTGGTGTAAGTGCTACGGTAATTAATATGTTGCTTGTTCAGTATACTTCAAAAAAAATGCTCGATTTTCAAAGAATATCTGTCCCGAACCAAGGTAAGCTCATGAGTGTGACATACACGGGATTTGAAATGATCGAAACTATTAAATCAACAGGAGCGGAGAACGGATATTTTGAACGTTGGGCAGGATATTATTCAAAACAGAATAACGCAAATGTTGCCATTTTAAAGTTCAATCAATATATTGGTGAAATTCCCGGTTTTGTGGACCGTGTGGCCGGCCTTGTGCTTCTTTTTTCTGGTGTGTATTTAATAATGCAGGGTCAGTTTACAATCGGTATGCTTATGGCATTTCAAGGATTTTTGTCAAGGTTTTTAGAGCCCATCGGGGATATTATAGATATATATCAAAATTTTGTTGGTATGAGATGCGAAATGGAGCGTGTTGAGGACGTTTTGGACTATCCTGCGGATGTCAAAGATATTGTGGAGACGATTGCAAAAGACGACAGTAAACTCAGCGGGTTAGTTGAAGTAAAAGATATTACTTTCGGATATGGAAAGCTGAGTAAGCCACTCCTTGAACATTTTAATATGTCACTAAAACCGGGGCAGTGGATTGCGATTGTTGGTGGAAGCGGAAGCGGCAAATCGACCGTTGCGAAACTTGTAACCGGTCTTTACAAGCCATGGAGCGGTGAAATAACATTTGACGGCAAGAAAAAAGAGGATATCGATCCATATAAATTTCACAGCTCAGTTGCAATGGTTGACCAAGATAAAATAGTGTTTCACGATACAATTAAAAATAATATCCGCATGTGGGATGAATCAATAGAAGATTTTGCAGTAATGCTTGCGGCTAAAGATTCGGATATCCACGAAGCTATAATGGCACGACCTGAAGGGTACAATCATGTTATAAACGAGGGCGGAAAAGATTTTTCAGGTGGGCAGTGTCAAAGGATTGAAATAGCAAGAGCGTTAGCGCAAGAGCCTACAATTATAATTCTCGATGAAGCCACATCGGCGCTGGACGCTAAAACAGAAAACACAGTAATGAGCAATATTCGAAGGGCTGGATGCACGTGCATAGTTGTGGCTCACAGGCTGTCGACTATCAGAGATTGCGATGAAATAATAGTTCTTGATAAAGGTGACGTTGTTGAACGCGGGAAACACGAAGAGCTTATGGCAAAAGGTGGGAAATATAAAGAACTTGTAATAACGGAATAAAGCAGAGGGGAGGAGATGCAAAATGGATATAAATTTTTTAGAAAGCCAGATTAATCAGCGAAGAAAAAGCGATGAAAAGATGTTCCAGGGCGCTTTTTCGGATCTTCTTTCAATAATAGGGATACAAACCCATAAAGCTGCCATTCAGGCGAGAGGAGCAGTTGCTGATATTCTACAGTCTTTTGGGAAAGAAGTCCCTGAAGTTCCGGAAAATCTAATGGGTTTTGATGCTCAGCTTGAATATATGCTAAAGCCTTCTAATACCATGAGAAGACGTGTTGAACTCAGGGGCAAATGGTGGGAAGATTGCACAGGAGCGCTTTTGGGGTCAACTAAAGACGGAAATGTTGTCGCGATTATGCCCGGGAAATGGTCCGGCTATGAATACAATGACGGCAGCGGAAAAATCACTAAAATAAACAATAAAACAGCTCAAAATATAAATATAGACGCTTTTTGTTTTTATAAAGCATTTCCTCTAACCTCTCTTAAAATAAAAGACCTTATTAAATTTATGATAACTAGTATCACAAAAGCGGATGTTGTGTTTGTTTTGGCGGCAATGCTGATTGTCCAGCTTCTTGGAATGCTTACTCCTTACACTACAAAAATAATTTACGATATTTTAATTCCTTCAAACTCAAAATCTTTAATTTTACCAATAGCATCGCTTCTTTTTGGCATAACTTTGGGAAGTACGATTATAGGGATTACAAAAAATGTAATAATGAATAGATTTCAAAGTAGATTAACACTTTCAGTTAACAGCGCAATTATGATAAGATTCTTTAGTTTGCCCACAGGATTTTTTAAAGATTATACTGCAGGTGAACTTGCAAGCCGCATGGGTTATATAGCGTCAATTTGTCAAATGATAGTAAGCGCAGTTCTTTCAACCGGCCTTACAGCGGTTTTTTCGCTAGGCTATTTATTTCAGATGCAAGCATATGCTCCAAGCCTTATCGCGCCAGGAATGCTGATAATATTTATAACCATAGTTTATTCAGTATTTATGACATTTTATAGGCAAAAAATATACAAGAAAAAACTTGATATCGCTCCAAAATTGCAGTCGCTAACATACGCGCTTTTTGGTGGGATTCAAAAAATAAAAGTAACTGGAGCCGAAAAAAGAGCTTTCGCCAAATGGGCAGAAAGTTATTCAAGTGTAGAAAAGCTTGATTATTCACCTCCTCTTTTAATAAAGATAGACAGCATAATTGGACTTATAATTTCATCGATTGGCACAATAGCAATTTATTATTTTGCTGTGATATCCGGTGTGGAGCGTGCGGATTATCTTTCGTTCAGTGCGGCATACGGGGCAATCAGCGGCGCTATACTGTCGCTAAGCGGTGTTGCGCTTCAGTTTGCAAATTTAGGTCCGATTTTAAATATGGTGAAACCGGTTTTAGAAGAAAAACCCGAAAATAGCGCTGGCAGAAAAATTATAACTTCGCTTTCAGGTGATATTGAAATAAGTAACCTTACGTTTAAATATACTAAAGACGGTCCTACTATTTTAGACAATATCAATCTTAATATTAAAAAAGGTGAGTATTTAGCGATTGTCGGGAAAACAGGATGCGGTAAGTCCACTTTAATGAGGTTGCTTTTAGGTTTTGAAAAACCTGAAAAAGGCGCAATATATTATGGCAGCAAAGAGCTCTCGACGCTGGATATCAGAAGCGTTCGTCAAAAAATTGGCGTCGTTATGCAAAATGGTTCGCTTTTCCCGGGAGATATATTTTCAAATATTATAATAACATCCCCGTGGAAAACGATGGATGATGCTTGGTGGGCGGCTCAAATGGCAGGAATTGATGAAGATATTAAAGCAATGCCGATGGGAATGAATACCCTGATTTCCGAAGGAGCAGGAGGGCTATCCGGGGGGCAAAAACAAAGGTTAATGATTGCCAGGGCTATAATCGGTAAACCTCAGATTCTCTTTTTCGATGAAGCAACATCAGCTCTTGATAATATAACTCAGCATCATGTGGCAGATAGCATCTCAAAATTAAATAGCACAAGAGTAATCATTGCCCACAGACTTTCCACAATTAAAAACTGTGACAGAATAATTGTAATTGATAAAGGGAAGATAGTTGAAGAAGGCAATTATGAAGAATTAATGGCAAAAAAAGGCCAGTTCTACGACTTGGCTATTCGCCAGGTTGTGCAGTGAAAAAGTTTTATTTATTTTTTAAAAGTAGTGATGAAAAATATAGTTTTTAATATAAGAGCCAGAGAGGCATGGCCACTTTAAAACTAATCTCTTCCCATTAATATATAAACTTTTAGTTTGAATTAGCTTTAGTTAAGGAAGTATATAAGCGCACTATCTTTAAAATAAGCAATTGATTGCTACTACTATTTATGATATAATCATAATACGATCATATTATGGGAGGAAAAGAGCAAAATGAAATTAGGTTTTAGAAGATTGTGTTGTGTAGCAGCAGCGTTGCTTTTTTCATTTAATATACCTAACGTTACTTTTCACGTTAAAGCAAATGAACTTTCATCAACTGTAGAAAAAGGATTTGCTACAACGCAGAGCGAATCAAGTGGTAATGTTGTGGTAATCCAAGAAGTGCCTGCAGGCGTAGGCCAACAGATAAAAAATGCTAAAAGCGATAAGGATGCAACGACAACTTTTTTATTAGCTTATCTTGGTGGGTTTTTAGGGCTGCATAGATTTTATGTAGGAAAAACAGGTACAGGAATACTTTATTTGTTTACTCTTGGACTGCTTGGTATAGGTCCGTTTATCGATATAATCAGAATAGTATTGGGAGATTTTAAGGATTGTAAAAATCTTCCTGTTAAATTTGAATAAAGATTATAGTTTTAAGTTAATGAATGCTCACCGGTTTAATCGGTGAGCGTTCATTTTTAGAACTATTTTTAGAAGTTTTAGTACTTTTCACACTAACCGTAAATAGGAAATAAATGCACAGTAAAATAAGCGCAGCACTACCGTGTGTGGTGGAGGCATTTGAAATAGAAACAGGATGGCAAATAGTTGAAAAAGCAGGCTTGGTCTTTTCGAAAATATTTATTGCTACATGGGTTAAAAAACCAAGTGCCGCAGCATTAAAAATTCTAAAAACAAAAAATTTCAAATAATTAAACCGGGTATTTTTTAAAATTGAAATAACTTGAAAGTGAACGCACATTCCACCAAACCCAACCGCAACTGCTATTATTGCCGGTAATGATTTTAAATCTACTGCTTTTGCACAACCGGATGTTATTTCTAAAAAAGACGTCAAAAGAGTTAAAGATTCTGATTTTGGAACACATAATCTAATAAGATTATCTGAAATAAAGTTCAACACATTCAAATTTTCAAAAATTGATATAACTACCGAAAAAATAACAACGAGGGCGCACATTGAAATCATAGATTTCGAAGATTCTTCGGAGGATTCTATTACTGCTTCTGATATTTTCAGGTTATCGTTTTTTAAAGTTTCTTTTTTAAAATAAAATGGTTTTTTGTGAATTCTAGCTTCAAATGAGCATAAAATTCCGGTAAGCATGGAAAGAACTATTTGGGCTGTAAACATGAGCATTCCGATAAATGGATTGCGCAAAAGTGCCCCTGCCAAAAAATTTAATGTAAATCCAGGTCCGGCATTTACACAAAAGCACATCATGCGGTTTAGCTGTTCGCAGTTTATTTCTTTGTTATCAAAAAGCGATTTCACTCCTCTTGCTCCTACAGGATATCCGCCGGCTAAGCTTAAAAAAATAGTAGGGAGTGTACACCCTGGAAGATAAAACAAAAATTTAGTAACTGGTGAAAAAATTTTTTCAAATTTTTGAAGTATGCGGGATTTAACAAAAAACGACGCCATAAACATAAATGGAAAAAGAGATGGAACTAGGATACTCAAGCAGTAGCCGATCCCTTTGGCAGCTCCACTGAATGAAAATTCCGGCGCTGCGATCATAGCTATACAAAAAGCGAGCGTTAATAGCACTAAACACAAATTTTTTAAGTGTGATGATAATGATTTTAAATTAATTTTGGTAGTAGCCAAGTTTTATCACTCCGGCTAATATATATGCACTTTGAAGTGATTTTTATTTGCCGTCACGCATATTAATTTTAGATGAATTCTATTTAATTGATTTTGCTTGTGAGAGCGGGAGGAAAAGCTGAAATAATTATCTAAGAAACGCTCTCGAGTGCATTACGGAAGACGGTGGCTTACATTTGTTTAGGAAGAAAGAAAAAAATAAAAAATCGAAAAAAGTTTCGAATGTAATAGGTTTTAATAAGTCGCCTTTAACAAATATGCTAAGTCTCGTTCATATGGAAATGAAAAGTAATCGCGAAGTTATAATCGAAGGGTGCAAAAGCATTGAAGAATATGACGAAAATATGGTCAAGGTAAAAGTCAAAAAAATGGTTATATCTTTTTTTGGAAGGAACTTGGAGATAAAGTGCCTTACCCCCGATTCATTAGTAATTGAGGGATTTATTACCTCAGTTGAATTTGTGACGTAAAATTCTAGTTTATAATCCTGATTATAAAAACTTAAGAGTGTAATTATGGGGAGTGAGTTTTCTGCTTTTAAATTTTATAAGATGGTTATTTGGATACATTTTTTTTGAACTTAAAGGCGGATATCCCGAAAAATTTATAAATTTAGCAGTTAAAGAAAATATAAATTTATGGGATTTGAAAAAAGAAAATGGGGATCTTACAAGCAAAGTGATGTTGTCTGATTACGAACCATTGATATCAATTGCAAAAAAAGCTAATTCTTCCATAACGGTGAAAGAAAAAGAGGGACTACCTGTTTTCACTTCCAAATATAAAAAACGGATAGGCTTTTTAGCCGGGGCGCTAATTTTTATTATGATACTCTATTTTTTTTCAATGTATGTTTGGAGTGTTAAAGTAACAGGAAATGATGCAACGCCTACGGCCGAAATTATAAAAACCATGGAAGAACTCGGAGTTTCCCCAGGTTCACTCAAACGTAGGATAGATGCCCCTATGGTTGAACACTTGGCTATGATTAAACTAAATAATGTAGCTTGGATGTCGGTGAATATAAACGGTAGCCATGTTGATGTTCTAATAAAAGAGAAAGTCAAAATCCCGGAGATATTTTCTGAGGGTGAGCCTTGCAATGTGATTGCGAGCGAAGACGGCCAAATTGAAAGAATTGAAACGTACAAAGGCACGCCCCTTGTAAAGACTGGCGATGTTGTGACGGAAGGCCAGCTTCTTATAAGTGGCGTGACAGAAGGCGTGGATGCTAAGAGTACGTTTGTAGATGCCGAAGGAAAGATTTTTGCAAAAACCAGGCGAAAAATTAAAGAAGTGGTTAAACTAAGTAGTTTAAAAGCGGTAGATACAGGCAAAATTATTAAAAGATACCGAATAAAAACTTTTGGATTAGAAATTCCGATAGGCTTGTGGCGCAAAATTGATGATAATTTCCGCAGCGAAGTTGCAGTAAATTCGCTTAAAATTTTTAGTACGGAGCTTCCTATTAAAATTTATACAGAAAGCTGGTACGAACAGGAATGCAATGAGGTTACTTTGACTTCTGGAGAAGCAAAAGCGGAAGCAGAGAGAAAAATATCCGAAAGAGAGGCAACGGAACTAAGCGGCGCACAGGTGCTGGATAAAATTGCATCTGATCGAGAAGAAAACGGAGAGTGCATAGCTGAGATGGAGTATAGCTGCATTGATAATATATCCAAAAAGGAGCCTATCTCATTTGAATAAATTAAAAGTGAAGAAATACATAATTTGGATGAGAGGGAATGTGCATATTTTTGCTTAAAATATTTGACATTAGATTAAAAACCTCTTATAATCACTATTTGTAAAATATTTTGAAAAAGTTCAGCGAATAACATTAATTTTAAGCTATTTGTATAAAAGTTATAACAAATAAAATTTTTAATTAGTATAAATTGACGATAAAAACATAAAAAACGGTTTTTTATTTAGGAAGGATGGAAGTTATGGTCGCAGACAAAACTAAAGTTATAATAGTTAACAGACAAAAAGAAGTAAAAATACCTACTGGTATACGTATGCTTATAAGACGATGCTGCAACGCAGTTTTAAGGCTCGAAAATTTTAAAGGATACGCTGAAGTCAGCATAACGCTTGTAGATAACCCGTACATACAAAGCCTAAATAAACAGTACAGAGATAAAGATATGCCAACTGATGTGCTGTCCTTTCCGATGGGAAAAGACGGTGTTTATGAAATTGATCCGGAAACTCATGCTCAAATTCTCGGAGATATAATTATTTCCATGGAAAAAGTGGTGGAGCAAAGTAATATATACGGTCATAATATGAGAAGAGAAATAGCTTTTTTGGTTGCTCATGGGCTTCTTCATCTTCTTGGTTATGACCACGAACGCGGCGGAATTGAAAAAATGCAGATGAGGGAAAGAGAAGAAAAAGTTCTGAATTTACTTGGTTTTTCCAATGCAGTTTCTTATATTTCAGACGAAGGAAATATATAAGTTTGGTTTATGAAAATATTTAAAAGTTTTAAATACGCGATAAAAGGGATAATTTATACACTCAAAAATGAACGCAATATGAGGTTTCATACTTTTGCTTCCGTTTGTGTACTTGTTTTATCTCCTTTTTTTAATTTAAGTTTAGAGAAATACATAATTTTATTTTTAACTATTACTTTAGTTGTGGCTTTTGAGATGATAAATAGCTCTGTCGAATCTTTGGTTGATGTTTGTTCGAAAGACTATAATTCTACGGCAAAAGCCGCTAAAGACATAGCTGCAGGTGCGGTGCTAATCACTTCACTATTAGCTTTAGTAATTGGAATTATGATGTTTCATGATGTTAAATGCTATATTAAACTTTGGGAATTTTTGTACGTTAATCCTTTTTCATTTGTAGTTTTGAGCATTTTCGCTGTGTTTGGCTACTTGTACATTTTTTGGGGTCCCACAGAAATTAAAAATAGAACAAAAAAATTTAAAAATAATATCAAAGCTAAAAAATAGTTAAATTGCATTAAATTTTTAAAAAAATACTGTACTTTTTATTCAACTTGTTGTATAATCGTTTCATGCTACACTGGTAGTGCTAACAAAGTATAGTTTTTTAGCGTGGAGGGTTACAAAAAGCCACAGTTCTTTTAAATCCAAAGCGCCTCCCATAAAAATGTAAATTCCTTATTTAAATTAAATTTAGTTATGGGAGAGGTGGTTTAGGCGGGTCTTATCTATACTTTTATGTATGCACTGCTAAACTATAAAAAAACAAATTTTTTAAAATTTGGTAATATAATTATTTTATTTGAGGTGATTGATGATGAATAAAAGATCAGCTTGGGAAAAATTTAGAAAATCGGGCAAAGTCCATGATTATTTAACATATAAATCATCTGATATGACTATTAATAATACAGGCGCAAGCCTTACAGGTCCTGAAGCAAACACTCACCTGGGAGAACATCATGAAAACATATGTAAATGGAATAATTATCCGCGAAACGGCTTTAGGTGAGAGTGATAAGCTAGTTAAAATACTTACGGCAGAAAAAGGTGTGATATCTGCGATTGCAAAACGGTGCAGAAGCCTAAAAAATAAAAAAAATTCAGCAGTTCAGCTTTTTTCTTACTGCAGATTTTCACTTTACTCGGGTAAAAAAGGCTATATTATTGATGAATCGGAAATTTTGGAGCTTTTTTGGGGAATAAAAGAAGATTTGAGTCGGTTATCGCTCGCTCAATATTTTTGCGAGCTTTGCTTGGTGCTTTTGCCTGAAGAAAATTACGCAGGCGATTTTTTGCGCTTTTTTTTGAATTCGCTTTTTTACCTTTCAAATCAAAAGAAAAGCGCAGCTTTCTTAAAAGCTGTTTTTGAAATGCGCGTGTGTTCGATATGCGGTTATATGCCGAATTTAATTGGGTGCCATAAGTGCAAGGCTTATGAATTACCGAACATGAATTTTATAATTGAAAGCGGAATTATTATATGCGAAAATTGCATTTCTTCAGAAGAAAAAATCCAGCAAGGATACGCTTTAAAACCAGGACTTTTAGCAGCACTCAGGCATATTATATATTCTTCCGTAGAAAAACTTTTTTCTTTTAGCATTTCAAAAGAAACAGAAACTGCGCTTTTTGATATATGCGAAAAATACGTTACTTCGCATGTCGGAGCAAATTTTAAATCGCTGAACTTTTACAAAAGTATAGCTCAGATGTGAACAGTACAGCGAAGTATTAAAAAATATAAACGCTATTTTCAAAAAAATGGTGGTGTTGATAGGATACAGTTTTTTATTAAAAAGAAGATGATTATAAGGTATCTACACTTACTTGCAATTATATAAATAGTTCTACAAATTTCAGTGCATGAGATACTATAAAACAGGTTAAAACACCAAGGACTGTTGGGATTATGAATGCAAGAGCGGTCCATTTTAAACTTCCTGTTTCTTTTTTTATTGTAAGGCATGTTGTGCCACACGGAAAATGCATAAGTGAAAATAGCATTACGCATATTGCCGTTATATAAGTCCATCCGTGAGATGCCAGTAAATTATGAAGCTGTAGCGGACTTTCAAGTTCAAGTATACTTCCTGTGCACATATAGCTCATTATAATTATAGGAAAAACAATTTCATTTGCGGGAAAGGCAAGTATGAACGCTAATAATATTATTCCGTCAAGTCCGATTAATTTTGCAAAAGGGTCCAAAAAATCAGAGCAGTGAGCGAGAACACTCAGGTTATTTATTTGAATATTTGCCATAATCCAGATTATAAATCCCGCCGGGGCTGCAACTGCTACCGCTCTGCCAAGAACGAAAATAGTTCTGTCAAATATTGATCTTATTATAACTTTACCTAGTTGTGGGCGTCTGTATGGCGGGAGCTCCAGAATAAATGACGAGGACACGCCCTTTAAAATTGTTTCAGATAAAATCTTGGATGTCAAAAACGTCATAATTATGCCAAAAATTATAACGCTGGTTAAAATTATAGCCAGTAAAAATGAGTGAAAAAAATTTACCACTCCGCCGACAAAAAACATTGTTATAATTGATATTAAAAGCGGGAACCTCCCGTTGCAGGGTACAAAATTGTTAGTAAGGATGGCTATCAATCGCTCACGTGGCGAATCTATTATCCGGCATCCTATTATCCCGCAGGCATTACATCCAAATCCCATGCACATGGTAAGGGATTGTTTGCCGTGTGCACCTGATTTTTTAAATACATTGTCGAGGTTGAATGCTACCCGCGGGAGGTATCCGACATCCTCTAGAAGAGTAAAAAGCGGGAAGAATATTGCCATTGGCGGCAGCATTACCGAAACTACCCATGCAAGAGTTCTGTAAACGCCGAGAATAAAAATTCCGTAAAACCACGGGGGCGATCCTGTATTTACAAGAAAATTTAATATTTTATCTTGAAGCCAGAAAAGCCCCGATGCGATTAATTCTGAAGGGTAATTTGCACCGGATATTGTTATCCAAAATATGCCAATAAGCATTAAAATCATTATTGGAAATCCAGTGAGCTTAGAAGTGAGCAGTTTATCAATTTTTCTGTCGGTGCTGTCATACGAGTGGTTTTCGATTTTTACGCATAAATTGTATATTCTTTCGGATTTTTTAATAAGAGCTTTGGCTATTTTATTATGTGTAATTTCTTCTATAGAATTTTCTGACTCTACCTCGTAATTATTTTTCACAATAAATGTTTTAATTTTGCCCGAAGAAACGCCATGCACTGCGTCCATTAAGTCTTTAAGGCCTATTTTAGACCGCGCGTTAGTGGCTACTACAGGAACGCCGAGCTGTAGTGATAGTTCATCAATGTCGATTTTGATTTTTTTTCGTTTTGCTTCATCGATTAAATTTGCGCATACGACTACTTTTTGCGTAACCTTCAAAATTTGCAAGACTAGATTAAGATTTCTTTCAAGGCATGTTGCATCAACGACTACGATTACAGCGTCAAGGTTTTCAGAGCATATAAAGTCTCGCGCTATTTCTTCTTCAGGTGAGTTTGCCGTTAGAGAATATGTCCCCGGGATATCCACAAGCTTAAACTCTGCGTTTTTATGTTTATATTTTCCACTGGCGCAGTCGACAGTCTTGCCAGGCCAGTTGCCGGTATGTTGGTTCATACCTGTTAAAGCATTGAAAACTGTGCTTTTGCCGACATTGGGATTTCCGGCAATTGCAATTATTTTTTGATTTTGTATTTTTGGTTCTAAATCTTTTTTAACTGAAGCGACTTTTTTTGATTTCCTTACTTTAAGTTTCAAACTTTGAATAAGGCTCATTTATCGGC
>JAEWWM010000038.1 GCA_023458915.1 Bacillota bacterium | reverse complement strand
CTCGTTGTGATAAGCCTTTTTCGATTACTGCTTTTACTGCTTCCAGTCTTTTTTCGTAGCCAAACTTAACCATTAATATCCACCTCAAAAATTAGATTTTTTGTCTAGCTTTTTGGGTGCAGTTCATTTGTCGCCGGCTTGCTCGGGGTCGCTGCTCCTACGGGTATTATAGTTAAAATACTCATCGCTATAGCAACGGTAGGCAATATCGTTTTGTGTTTTTTTAGGTTATAAAATTTACTTTGATTGAAACTAATGCATTTATTCATGAACTTTTTAATTCCTTTTTATTAATTTTTGAGCTACTTTATTATATAATAAAGCTAATTGAAAGTCTAAAGTTTGATTATATTTTTTAACAATTTTTTATATATTCGGTTATAAAATTTCTTACTTTTTTGTCAAGCGAGAATATGTTTTCTAAAGTTTCAGCTTTTTCAAATTTAAAATTGTCTCTTGCTTTTTTTATTAGGTCAATTATATCTAAAAACTTTATTTTACCGCTTAAAAAATAACTTACTGCTTCCTCGTTTGCTGCGTTTATAACCGTGCACGCCGCTGTTCCGGATTTAACAGCTTCTCGGCAAATATTTATTGTTTCAAAAGTTTCGTTATCAGGCTCAAAAAATGAAAGATTTTTGATTTTTGAAAGATTTAGCGGCGAGACCTCAGAAGGTACTCTTTCGGGGTAAGTTATCGCGTACTGAATAGGAGTTTTCATGGAAGGTGTTCCCATTTGAGCAATTACCGAGCCGTCGATATATTCTATCATTGAGTGCATAATGCTTTGAGGGTGCACTACAACATCAATTTTTTCAGGTGGCATACTAAAAAGGTGCACAGCCTCAATGATTTCAAGCCCTTTATTCATCATTGTAGCAGAATCTATTGTGATTTTTGCGCCCATGCTCCAGCTCGGATGCTTTAGCGCATCTTTGAGTGTGACATCTTGGAGTTCATCTCTAGTTTTGCCGAAAAAAGGACCTCCTGAAGCGGTTAGAATTAATTTTTTTAAGTATTTTGAATTGCGGCATCCTTCTAAACACTGAAAAATTGCGCTGTGTTCGCTGTCGACGGGAAGTATTTTTACTTTTTTCTCTTTTGCCGCGTTCATTACGAGATTTCCGCCAACTACTAATGTTTCTTTGTTGGCAAGAGCTATGTCTTTTTTAGCGTTTATAGCAGCAAGAGTGGGTTTAAGACCAATCATACCTGAAACAGCGGTTACAATTAGGTCAGCGTTTTGGACTGTAGCCGCCGCGCATAAACCTTCCATTCCTGCTAAAATTTTTGTGTCGGTGTCTTTAACGTTATTTTTGAGAATTTTTGCTTGCGTTTCGTCAAAAACCGCGGCGATATTAGGTTTAAACTCTCTTATTTGCTTTTCTAAAAGGGAAATATTTTTGTTTGATGTTAAAGCGCAAATTTTTAAACCAATTTCACACGCGACTTCCAAGGTTTGCGTCCCAACTGAGCCTGTGGAACCTAAAACTGATATATTTTTTCTCAATTAAATCACTCATTTTTTAAAATCATTTATATTTTTATAAGTTTGAAAAGCAGTGCATGTAAGCATAGAGGAATTGCGCCTCTCTGATTCCCTACGATGAAAAAAATTATGCCTTGTAGTATTGTCACCTGGGAAAGCTTAATTTAAAAAGCGGTCTATTATTGGTATTAATTTTAAAAATAAATAAACATATGGCAGGACAAATATGACGCTATCGAACCTGTCGAGAATTCCACCGTGACCGGGCATTAAGGTGCCAAAATCTTTAACTCCGCATTTTCTTTTTATCGCAGAAAAGCAAAGGTCGCCGAGGGCAGAAATCGGTGAACCAATTAGGCCTAATATTATTATTAAAACGTAACTTATTTGGTGTTTTTGAGGGAATATAAAATTATTAAAAATAAGAGCGATTATTATCATCGATAAAATGCATGTTATAATTCCGCCGATAAAACCTTCAATTGTTTTTTTAGGGCTGACTTCCGGGCAAAGCTTGTTTTTGCCGAAAAATTTACCACAAAAATATGCTCCTGTATCGGACATCCAAGCTATTGCAAGTCCAAGCAAAACGAAAAAACTGCCATATATTCCGCCAAAATCTCGAAGCTCAATTATTTTATTTAGTGAAATGGAGATAAGCATTGCCATAGCGTAGGTCATAACGATGTTTTTAAGCTCTATTGACGGTTTTATAATCATTAAAGAAAATATCCACAGTGTGTACGCGTACCATATTCCTTGCCATGGCAAAGTGAAGCCGAAAATCGGCAAAATTGAAACAAAAATCAGTGTGGGGACAGTAATTATAAAAAGCTTTGAAATGTTCATAACTGAAAACACTTCGCGCATAGCCAAGATCGAGATAATTGCGGTTATTATGTTGAGTAATATTAAAAAGTTTTGGTTGAAAAATAAAACCATAAGAGCAAAAACCGCGCCTGTGATGCCGGAAATAACTCTTTTTGACACTTTTTCACTCACTCCCCAAAGCGCCTTATACGGCTGAAATATTCACTTATTGCTTTATCGAATTCATTTTCGGAAAAGTCCGGCCATAGTACATCTGTGAAGTAAAATTCAGCATAAGCAGACTGCCAAAGCATAAAATTCGAAATTCTTTTTTCGCCAGATGTGCGAATGAATAAATCTACTTCAGGGCAATTTTTTGTATAAAGATTCTCTGCAAGTATCTTTTCAGTGATATCTTCCGGATTTATTTCCCCTGAAATTGCTTTTTTTGCTAAAATTTTTGCGGTGTTTACGATTTCCGTGTGGCTTCCGTAATTCATTGCTATATTTAGCTGCATTCCATCTTTATTGCTTGTTTCTTTCTCGACAGTCAGAATTAGCTCTCTTAAATCCGGTGAAAATTTTGAAATATCCCCTAAAAATTTAATTTTCATATTTGTAGATTTAAAATTTTTGGTGAGATTTTTAAGCTGCTTTTTAAAAAGAGACATTAGCGCGGAAATTTCTTCAACTGAGCGATTCCAATTTTCAGTGGAAAAAGCGTAAACTGTTAAATATTTGAGGCCTATTTTATTGCAGTAAGTCGCTAGCTTTTTTAAAGCCTCAGCACCAGATGAATGTCCAAAAGCAGCAGGCAACCCACGCTTTTTTGCCCACCTGCGGTTTCCATCCATAACAATTGCTACATGAAGAGGTAAATTTCTTTTTCCCGGCAGATTTGTCATAAAGTTTTTCCTCTAAAAGATTTTATTATATTGACATAACTTGTGCCATCTTAGTAGCGCATAAATCGTCAATTTGTTTGCAAAATTTGTCAGTTAAATCTTGAACTTTTTTCTCGCCGTACCTTAATTCATCTTCAGCTATTTCGGAACTTTTTTTCATATTTTTCATTTTATCCATGGCGTCTCTTCTAATGTTTCTAATAGCGATTTTAGATTCCTCAGCCATGGCGGATATTTCCTTAGAAATTTCTTTTCTGCGGTCTTCTGTGAGCTGCGGGAATATCAAGCGTATAATTTTGCCATCATTTTGCGGATTAATTCCAATGTCAGATTTTTGAATGGCTTTTTCAATTATAGGCAAAAGCGAAATATCCCAAGGCTGAATTACTAGTACTCTCGCTTCTGAAATGGAAACCGCTGCAACCTGATTAATCGGTGACGGAGTGCCATAATAATCAACAGTTATTTTATCAAGAACGGATGCGTTTGCTCTGCCGGCCTGAATGGCTGCGTACTCACCTGCTAATCTGTCTGCTGCAGTTTGCATACGTTTTTTTGCGTCGGTGATGAGCTTATCCATAAGATTACCTCCAAGAATTTTAAAATTAAGGTTTAGCTAAAGTCCCTAAAGATTTGCCTTCTAAAGCACGGACAATATTATAAGGGTCGTTTAAGCTGAAAACTAAAACGGGTATTTTATTATCTCTGCACATTGCTGCTGCTGTGGAATCCATTACCTGTAAATTTTTGCTAAGCACTTCTTCAAAAGTTACTTCTTCGTATTTTTTTGCGTTTGGATTTGTATCAGGGTCGCTGTCGTATACTCCATCTACACTTGTTGCTTTTAAGATGATATCAGCGTTTATTTCCGAAGCTCTAAGTGATGCTGCAGTATCGGTTGAAAAAAACGCACTTCCCGTTCCGTAACCGAAAATAACAATTCGACCTTTTTTTAGGTGATGTATAGCTTTTTCAGGAGAATAATAATCACTTATTTGGGGGAAAGGTACAGCTGTCATGACTTTTACTGTAAGTCCTTCTTCTTCAATAGCGTCAGCAAGGCCAAGCGCGTTCATAACCGTTGCCATCATGCCCATATGGTCAGCTCGAACTCTATTCATTTTACCGCTTGTTCTGCCCCTCCAAAAATTCCCTCCTCCTACAACTATCGATATCTCCGCACCGATTTCCGAGCATTTTTTAACAGCTTTTGCAATTGGTTTTACGGTTTCAAAATCAATTCCGGTTTTTTGATTTCCTGCAAGGGCTTCTCCGCTGATTTTTAATAATATTCTTTTATATGTGGACTCCAAACACAAACACTCCTAAAATATGTTTATTTTTGAAAAATTATTTTTGGTAATTTTTGTACTTTTCACATTTTACCCTAACTAAACTATTATGTAAATACTTTAGAGAGCAATGCCAAACCCCGCCACTAAAAAGTGGCGGGGTTTACTAATAACTTTTTATTTATCTTTTTCACGGAGCCTTTCTTTATAGTACTGCGTCCGCTGCGTGATATTTTTCGCTTGCATCGCTAATATTTGCCGCTGACTTTAACATACGATTGCGATCCCTATTATTAGCCTGTTTTATAGCATTTTTTAAAACCTCAATTTGCGACTTCAAAACTTTTAGTAAATTAGTAGCACGTTCCTGTATAACTGAATTGTTTGGCCCTGGAATAACTAAATTGTTTGGTTCTGGAATAACTAAATCGTTTGGTTCTGGAGTACAATCTATAGTGAATTCGTTACACGCTTTTCCGCCTTTACGCCAAGCGTTGCCGAAGGCTTCCTCGGCGACTTCCTTGGCTTCCCCGGCGGCTTTCCTGGCATTCCTGACTCTCTCGGCGACACTCACGGCGGCTATCCAGGCGGGTCCCCCGACGGCTTTATAAGCGGCTCCTATGGCTTCTTCCCATTTTACCCAGATGGTTTCCTCGTCGGTTTCCTTGTACATGCTCAAAGCGACGCCCATGAATTTCCAGAATTTTTCCCACGCTCCAGGCAACAAATTAAAGGCTTGTTGTTCAGATAATTTATTTATTTGTTCATCCGACATTTGTGTTATGTCTTTTTGTCTAAATGCATAAGCCAAAGCTCCAATTATAATTGCTGCGCCTGCTGTGCCTGCTGCGGCTATTCCTATACGTTTTTTAGTTTCAGCGGATAATGATTTACTTGCCACGGAAATTCCGGTAGGTTTAGCTTGAGTTCCGGCTGCTGAAACTCCCATAGGTGCCAAAGTTAAAACACTAAGTATCGAAGCTATTGCTGATGACATCGCTTTACTTTTTGAATTATTTGCTCCACCTGCAACCAATTTTAATTGTTCTTCATTTAAATTTTTTTAAATCATTTTGATTAAAATTACTATATTTATTCATGAATTCTTCAAGCTCCGTTTTACTGATTTTTGAATTAGTTTCTAATTTAATTATATCATAAATTTCATCAAAAGTCTGAGCTTTAATTATGTTTTTTAATAACTTTTCATTTTCAAATATTTTATCAATAAATTCTGAAAAATTCTTATTCATAATTTTCACACCTCTTTATATTTTTTTGTGATAATTATACTATAAAATTAGCTTTATAGTCAATTGCTTCCGCAAGATATCTAAATTTCTAATCCCCACCCCCTCCCTAAGGAGGGGGCATGGAGCTCAGGGGTCTGCGACTCCTGAACCCTGGTTTTGTAAAAAAACGTAAGATTAAAGAAAATTTGAGCTTTACTGATTGTTGACATTTTAAATATTTGTATCATAATTCTTGTGTATGTTAAATTTATTTTTTGAAATGATATTAATAATTTAAAATAAGTTTTGTGTTTCTCTTTCATCTGCGGAAGAAGATAAACGAAAATTTCTTTTAAATCGTAAAAAGTGAGGTATTAATAATTTATGGAAGATATGATTGAAAAAATACTTGAGCACGATAGAAAAGCGCAGGAAAGCCTCACTCAAGCAAAACAAATGAAAATAGACGCCGAACAAAGAATCAGCGATATGAAAAAGCAAAAAAGGATAGAGTATATAAAACGTGCTCGGGCAAAAATCAAAGACCTTGAAAAAGATGAAAAAATCAAAGCTGTTGTGCGGCTTAAAGTAATAGAAAATTCATACAAAGAAAAATATGATAGAATTGAAAAAATTTATGAAAATAATAAAGAAAAATGGATAAACACTATTGTTGATAGAGTTATTAAAGCGTAAGATTTTTAGTTTTTTCTTGATGTAAAAGAATGGTGGTGAAATATCGGAAACAGATTTTTAAAAAATCTTGTTTTATTAAAATATGATTTCATATGCTTCAAATGCGGTTCTTTCTAAAGCTCGGGCCATGTATGGCAAAAGCATAAACTTAAAAAATTATAATGAACTTCTTGCTTGCCGTAATGTTTCCGATATAGCATCTTACTTAAAAAGAAAAACTAATTATTCAGGTGTACTGAGTAATATTAGCGAAAACAGTGTTCACAGGTCTGAACTCGAAAGAGGGTTAAAGCTCAAGCTTTTTGTAGATTTTGAAACCCTTGGAAGGTATGATCTTTCCGTAGGGGAGCATTTTTTTGAATACATTATAACAAGAGCAGAAATCGAACAAATCATGCATAGCCTGATGCTCCTAACTGCAGGCAAATCCGGGGAGTATATTTATACCATACCTGATTTTTTTTACAGTCACGCAAAAGTTAATTTAAGAGCACTTGAACATATTAAAAATTATGATGACTTTTTAAATACCGTTAAAAGATCGCATTATTATAAAATTCTTTTTTCATTTAAGCCGAAAAGTACCGAGCGCTTAGACCTTACCGGAATTGAAACCGCTCTTTATAATTATTTATACGAAACAGTTTTCGGGATTATAAACAAGTACGTTACAGGTAAAGCAAAAAAGGAACTTACTAACTTTTTTAATCTTTACATTGATCTTAGTAATCTTATAAGAATAGTTAGGATGAAGAAGTTTTATACTCTTAGCAAAGATTACATGATAGCGGCGCTTATAAATTACGGAACATTTTCGAAAGACCAGCTTAAAAAATTTATTAATTCGCCAAATGACAAGCAAATGATGGCAGATATGAAAAATACGCCAATGGGCAGAAAATGGTTTTCAAGAGGTCTTGACGTTATAGATAAAGTCCCCGTGAATATGCGATTTAATTGGTGCCGGCACAAAATTAGGTTTTCCACTTCTCCGCCGATTGTCTTTATGTCTTATATATTTTTAAAAGAAATTGAAATTTTGAATATTACGAATATTATTGAAGGAATAAAGTACAGGCTCCCTGTGGAAGAAATTAAAAAAATGCTTATAGGGCAGTAACTACGGCTAAATTCCTAAAATCTGAAACAAAGTGAGGTGAAAACAAAATGGCTGTTTCTGAAATGAGTTTTATAAGCATGATAGGCTATATGTCACATTTGAATGAATTAATTAATGTTTGCGGCAAGACAGGAATATTTCAGCCTGATAATGTTTTTTCATTTTATTCAAACGCTGATATACTTTCCGTAGTTTCTGAAGAAAATCCTTATTCTGAGCCACTTCAAACTCTAAAAAACGCAGTTTATTCTTGCTCCGGAAAGCTTGAAAAAGTGGACATCAAAAATTTTAGAATTGGCAAATCCAAGCTAATTCATTATGTGAACAATATTTCTAAAAATATTGAAATTTTAGTAGATGAAAAACGAGCGATTTACGATGAATTCACAGCTTGCCAAAAAGAAATTGAAAAACTCAAGCATTTTTATGGCCTTAATAAAAGTATTAAGGACGTGCTTTCATGCAAATATGTAAAAGCTCATTTCGGGAAAATTTCAAAATTAGGCTACGAAAAACTCGAAGCTTTTAACGAAGAAAATATAGAAAAAGGGTTAGAAATCGCGTTTTTCCCGTTTACTTCAAATGACGAATATTACTGGGGCGTTTATTTTGTTGATGCCGAGCATTCAGAAGAAATTGATAAGTTTTTTTCGTCAGCCGAGTTTGAAGAAATTCGACTGCAGCCTTACGATAAGACCCCTTTCGAAAAAGTGGCGGAGCTTGAAAATCTCAGAAAAGAGCTTTATAAAAAAATTGAACAAACAGATAAAAAAGTATCTGAATTTTGGCAATCACAAAAAGATGATTGCATGAAGTTTTACACCAAACTTAAGGAACTGAATACCTACTACGAAATAAAATCATACGCCGCGCATTATAAAGATTATTTTATTGTTGCGGGTTGGATTCCACAAGAAAATTTGAAAGAATTTATTAAAAAAGTAAAAGCAATCAAAGGAGTGGAATATTCCACTGAAAAAGGCAAAAACATTTTAAAAAATATGCCACCTGTAAAACTTCGAAATAAAAAGATTTTTAGACCGTTTGAATTTTTTGTGGATACCTACGGAATGCCTTCTTACAATGAAATTGACCCAACGGTTTTTGTCGCGGTAACGTACGCTGTGCTTTTTGGAATTATGTTTGCGGATTTAGGGCAGGGATTGATTGTTTCTATTATAGGTTTTTTTATGTGGAAGTTTAAAAAAATGAAGCTTGGCGAAATTTTAATACCCTGTGGTATCTCTTCAGCTATTTTTGGGGTTATTTTTGGCTCTGTTTTCGGGTTTGAGGATGTTCTTGATCCATTTTATAAAAATGTTTTCGGGCTGGCACATAAACCAATTGAAGTTATGGATTCTTCTATGTCGGGCACTATAATTTATGCAGCGGTTGGACTTGGAATAGTGCTTTTGATAACATCAATGTGCCTTGGAATTTATTCACTCATCAAGAGGCAAAATTACGGCGAGGCAATTTTCGGGGCGAATGGCATTTGCGGGCTGGTTTTTTATGCGGCTGCAGTGTTTATGATGCTTGATATGATGGCGCTGCACACAGGAATTGTGAATATCTTTTTTGTTTCAGGTTTATTAATAATCCCGCTTGTAATTTTAATGTTCCGCGAGATATTCATAAAGCTTGCGAATAAAGAACCTGACTGGAAACCAACAAACTGGGGTGACTATTTGGCGCAGAGCTTTTTTGAGCTTTTTGAAGTGCTTCTCAGTTACGTTACGAATACAATGTCTTTTTTAAGGGTTGGGGCGTTTGTGCTTGTTCATGCGGGAATGATGATGGTTGTTTTTGCAATTGCAGATATGGCAAGCGGTGTTGGTTACATTGTTGCTATAATAATTGGTAATGGAGTCATTATTGCTTTAGAAGCGCTTTTAGCTGGAATTCAGGTTCTAAGGCTTGAGTTTTATGAAATATTCAGCAAGTTCTTTGAAGGGCAGGGGCGGGTTTATGCTCCCGTTGCAGCTAAAGAGAGTACAGGTTAAAGCATCTAAAACATTATAGAATAGATACGCTTAATTAAAGAGTACAAGTTAATTTGAAAATATATTAATAAATTAAATTTTTGGAGGTAATTATTATGTCAGGTTTGTATTTTGTTATTCCGTCGATTTTCATTATTTTGAGCACATGGTTTGCAGTTAGAGCCGTAAAAAAAGGTGCGAGCAAGAAAAAAGCAGTTATTCTTCAAATTTGTTCAGTAGCTGTTTTAATGGGAGCGTGCCTTTTAATTCCAGCGAAATCCGTAGGCGCGGCAGAAGCTAACGCGTCGGCTTCTTCTTCTACCACGTCTAACGATGCAGGCGCAAGAGCAAGCGCGTATGGTGTTGGTATGATAGCCGCCGCTCTTGTTACCGCGCTTTCCGGAATTGGCGGAGGAATCGCGGTTGCGTCTGCTGCTCCTGCTGCTATTGCTGCAACATCCGAAGATCCAAAAGCGTTTGGTAAAGCACTTATATTTGTTGCGCTCGGTGAAGGCATCGCACTTTATGGGCTTTTAGTTTCAATTATGATTTTAAATAAACTCGACCAGCTTGTAGCAGCCGGAGCTTAAAATTATGCGTTTTGAGCTTATAAGCGATAATACTGACACTTTAGTTGGAATGCGCCTTGCCGGGATAACGGGTGTTATGGCGCATACTTACGACGAAGTGAAAAAAGCCCTTCACGATACCGCAGCAAAAGATGACGTTGCCATAATTTTAATTACGGAAAAACTTGTGGCGCTTTGCGGGGATTTGGTTTACGAATTTAAAAATACTTGCAAAAAACCTCTTATTGTGGAGATTCCCGACGGCAGGTCACAAGGCAGGAAAAAGGACGCCATTACTAAATATATACGAGATGCCATAGGTCTTAAAATTTAACATGGAAACTAGATTACAGCTTAGGAGGGCGGCAAAAGTGCAGAAAAAAAGCTTTAAATCAAGCAATTTTTTAAATGCGATAGATAAGTATGCTCAAAGGAAAAGATTAAAAATAACAGATGAAATTAAAGAAATAGAAAAACGAGAGCTTGAAAAAGCAGATGCTGAGATCATGGAAGACGTTAATAGCATGATTCAAAAAGAGCTCGCGAGTATGAAAAATAAGATTGTAATCGAAGTTTCCCACAAAGAGCTTGAAGAAAGAAAAAGGGTTTCTTTGCGCCGCCGCAATATGATGAAAGAAATCTTTAAAGAGTGCCGCGAAAAGCTTATCGACTTCACGCTTTCAGAAAAATATGAAGAGGCGCTCAAAAATTACGCTTCTCAAATAGCGGATGTGCTTACAGAACCTGATACGGAGCTTTTTGTAAGGGAGCCTGATATGAAATATGCCGAGATTATAAAAAGTGAATTCGGCAGGAGCTGTGAGGTTAAAATCGCAAATGATATTTTAATCGGCGGCATACGAGGTTATAGTGCTTCGAGAGGACTCATTGCTGATGAAACTCTCGATGCCAAACTTAAAGAGCAAGAAGACTGGGCTGCAGCGAATTTTGGTATTCTTTTAGTGTGATTTGTGAATTTTCATCCTATGGTAGATAGATCCAGAGTAATTAATTTTTAAAGCAGGAGGGTAAGTGCAAGCAGCAGTTTTTTATCTGCCCGCGCTTCTTTAAACTTCTATGAATGAGAAAAATAAAAATATTATATATGGAATAAATGGACCTGTTGTGACCGTAAAAGGTACAAAATCATTCTCAATGATGGAAATGGTTTA
>JAEWWM010000037.1 GCA_023458915.1 Bacillota bacterium | reverse complement strand
TCCACCAATTAACGTCATTTATTCCAGGCGAAGTTTTGGAAATGTAATAATCAAGCGTATTTTCTTTTTTAGTAGGTTTTTCCGTGGAAGACTTATCTTTATAAACAGAATTTTTAGCCAAGTTCAGCTCCCCTTTGAATTCGCCTTTGTATTTTTAAGTCACTGAGATTCACCAGCTCCTTTTATAATTTACTTTAATTTTCACTTATTTACTTTTATATAATTACAATTTTTATTAATTAAAACCGTTGATAAAGCAATATAACTATAAAAAAAATTATATAAAAGATTTTTTGTCGTATATTAATATATACCCGAATTATATCATGCATGTCAAGACCAATCTATTAATTTTTAACTAAATAATCGTTTGATTATTGTTATTTTTTGTTGTTTTACGCAAAAACCTAGCTCTACTCACCGCACAGAAAAAATTCTGGCTTAATATGTAGAGCCATTGTTTAAAGCCAAACCAAAACTTATTGAAAGAGCCTCGTTAATTTTGCTCATTATGTCATAATCCGCCGAGCCACGTTTTTCTTTAAGTCTTTTTTTGTCGAGAGTCCTTACTTGTTCTAACAAAACAACTGAATCTTTAGCAAGCCCGCATCCACCTGCCGCCAAACTTATATGAGTGGGCAGATTAGTTTTAGTTTCCTGGCTGGTTATTGCCGCCGCAATGACCGTCGGACTGTATTTGTTACCCACATCATTTTGAACTATTAAAACCGGACGCACCCCACCTTGCTCCGAACCCACAACTGGGCTTAAATCAGCATAAAAAATATCTCCTCTTTTAATTTCCATAAGCATTCACACTCCAGCAAAATTATTCAAAACATTTGACAAGAGTATTTTTTGCCGATTTTATAAATTTTAGTCATTAAAATTTATTTTATTTTAAGATAGCTATAAATTAGATATTATCTAAAAAATGTCGATTTAATTTTTAAAAAAACAGTTAACCTTCCACCATTATTTTTAATATTTTTAGATTTCACCTTGCAAAAACTAATAAAAATGATATAATAGCCTTATATTAATATGCTGTCTTTTGTGCAATGTGTATAAAATTTATATAATCGATTAATTTTATTTTATGGAGAGGTGATTAGTTTGAATGCTAAAGTTAAGGATGTACTAAAAAAAATTTTACAGGATGACAAGTTATTAAATGAGTTTTTAAAACTCAAAGGTGATGAAATATTTGAATTTTGCCAAAAGCATGCTGACGAAAAATTCACAAAAGAAGAATTCGAAAGCAGCACTGCCGAGATTATTAACTCATTTTATAAGGAAGAAATAGAAAACTTAAATTTAACAAGTTTATCTGAGGAGGATTTAAAATTGATCGCAGGCGGAAAAATGCCTTTAAAAAAGGGCACGGCAATTGCACTCGCAGCATTAACTTTGGGAGGCAGTACGCCATTTATACCCAAAAATTTGGATTTCAGCTCTACAGTAAATGCCGGCTGGTTCAGCAAAAGTTACAAAATTAGAAACCCCTGGGAAATGAGCGATATTAAAGATATTCTTCGAACAAAAAAGAATCTAGGCATAAATGATACAGATACCATCACTGAACAAGCGTGGAAAAATCTTTTTAATAAGCTCCACACCCAAACAAGTTTATCATCTGCTGCGCCACCCGTGTCTTCTTCATCATCTTCGTCTGCACCAACTGCAAATGCGAATAATACTGAAAATGATTTCAACTTAGCTAATGACGTGCTGCTTAAATATTTTGATGTTGTTGCAAAAGACAATGGAGTTTCAACAACTGAATTAAACAGCGGTTCACTTGGTTTAATTAACTCAGATGAGTTTCAAAGAGTCGTCAATTCAAATTTCGGAACTTTTAAAGTAGAGGAAGAAAAGAATCCTTTTAGTTTGCTTAAGGAAGGTATGTCAGCGTTTAGAAACAACAATGACATCTTTTCATCAAAAATAGTTACTATTCCTGCTAGAGACCAGTTAATAAAACTATTTACGAATCGCGGAAAAGAAGCAAGGTCTCTGGGACTTCAAACAATGTTATCGGAACTTCAAAGGAATGCCTACCCGCTAACAATTTCCGCAATGGCTTTTCTGGGGCTTGGTGCACTAGTGCATGCAAAAGACCTCCTTGGCAAGGGCTGGGAATTATTAAAATCCAGTGTGATCCAAGCATACAACAGGTTCATTTATAATAGACTCACCCTCGAACGTGATCCAGTAAAACTTAAAGAATTAATGAGCGAATATTTAAAAACCAGTGTTTTCCGCCAAAACGCAGCAATGGACAGAATAGTTGAAATTATGAGCGGTATGGCAGAAATATGGGAACAAAGCGATAAAACTAAAATCCCGGCAACATCGGCTTGTACCATGACTTTCATGGGTGATTCTGGCGTTGGAAAAACTTATGCCGCAAGAATGCTTTCGAAAGCTCTTTTTCACAGGGATATGCAGCCTTGGCAGTTTATAACCTCTACGTCTGTCACGGCGTCATCCACTCCCGGCCAAAGCAAAAACACCACTGCCGATAAAAGCAATGAAACCGCAAAAAAATCAGAAGAACAACTGACCCCTGCAGACCAATTATTTAATGAAAATTCTGAACTTGTACGCCAACTAAATTTAAATAATAGAGTTATCGTAGTTTTGGATGAGATTGATAAAATGCACAAATATGACCGAAACGATACTGTTCTGGAACGCCTTCGCGACGCACGAGATACCGGAAAGCTGCTAATTAGAAAAGGCGTTAATTATGATTATATTGATGTTTCAAGAACCGTATTTATTTGCATTACTAATGAACTTCGCGAGTGCTGGGGGCTGCCAAAAGCTAACTTAACTGAAAATCAGGCAGCATCGAGAACATTCATTGGGCGCGACAGGTCATTAACCAATCGTTTTGATATTGTTGAATTCGATTATTTCAAAAGTGACGACTATGCATTTATTCTATGGCCACAGCTTAATGAATTAAAAGAATATTATCTCACAAACTTTAATATCGACCTTAAAATATCAGACGAGCTTGTGAAATCGGTAGCGGATGCTGCTGAAGCTAAAAACAAAGGAGTCAGAGGCGTTAACGATTACTTGGTGTTGCTCCGTGGTAAACTTGTTGATTGGCGCTCCAAACATAAGCAATCCACTAAAAAAGACGAGCCGAAAAAAGAACCAAGAAAGCTTGACGCAAAATATAACGGCAAAACCGGAACATTTGAAATTCTTGAAGTTTAATCACATAAATTATTATAAAAGCCTCACTCGCAAATTTAGGCGCTCTATCCACTGTGATAAGAGCGTCTATTATTTCGAGTCCAAACTTCCGTTTAAACGTATTCTAAAAGATAAAGGTACTATAAAAAGATATTACTAGTCGTTTGAACTGCGCAAATTTAAAAGTCTGAATCTAAGTCTGAGCCTGAATCTGAATCCGAATCTGAATTCGAGTCTGAATCTGAATCTGAATCCGAGTCCAAATCTGCGTCTGCACCTGAATCTGAATTTAAGTCTGATTTCGAGTTTGAACTTAAATTGCTTGAGCTTTCCTGACTTTCTTCTGCTTGCGGATCTTGGTTTTGCAATTTTTTCACTTTTTCATTCAGGGAATTTAACATATCACGAAAAATTTGAACTTGCCCTTCTATACATCGGGCCTGTTTTTTTAAAACTTTTATTAATCTACAATGTTTTTTGATACAAATTTTGTAATTTGTATGATTGTCACTCACTTTGGATAATGCTTCATTAATCACAGAAGCTCTCTCCTCGCTATGGATAGCTTTTTCCCGCTATAAAAAAATTTATCAAAGAGAGCCGCTTTAGCAGTACGCCTGATGGTAGACTTAGCAAGATTATCAGATTTAATATTTAACTCGTCTAAGTCTTTAAGTTTTTTTATGTATTTGTTTCTAAGACAGGAATTATTCACCAATTTGGTATATGTGATAATATTTTCAACAACTTTATTAAAGATAAAATGCTTAATATAGCATGCGCTTTCAAGCTCTACAATTGCTGATTGTACTGATTGTTTTAATGAGTGTGCCAATACTTCCGTTTGCGCCACGGTTATTATACTTAGCACTGCAGCAATGACTGCTAATATCACTTTTCCTTTTGATTTCGCTCTTTTAACGACCGTGCTTGTTTGATTAAAATTAATGCATTTTCTAATCATTTTCAACTCCTTATTTTTTAAAATTGCTTTATTTAGTTGATCAGCTTTTTGGGATAATTAAAAATTAAGTCAGGTAGTTATTATTTTAAATTTGAACTTGAGATTGAGCTTGAACTTGAACCATCTTGAATTTCGCTGCTTTCTTCGTATATGTGCTGGGCTTTTATCACTTGCTCGTTTTTTCCCCTCAACGAAACTACTGCATTTTCTAATTTTGGAGTCTGTTCTTTTAAAACTTCCATCAAATTTTCAAGATACTCTATACTACCAATTTTATGCTTTTTGCCGTCAATTGTAATTTGCTCATTTTTATGCGAAGAAAGCCTATTAAAAATCATAGTATCCCACCCACCTTTTTTAGCACCCCAAAGTTCCCTATAGCCTATCACCACAACAGCATCAAGAAAGACCAGAGTGGCCTGAGAACAATCACGTATGCAATCACAATAAGGGTCCAACCTATAAGCATTATCGTGCGTGTAAGATTCATTCATGGTGTTATTAGGAACGTTGACATTATCAAGACCTTCATAAAAGGCTCTGCGGGCATTGGAAAATTCCTGAATTTCTTTTCTTACCGAATCTTGAAGCTGCTTTTTTGACTGCTTATGTAACGATTTTTTTGCTTTTTTTAATTTAGATTTGTCCGTTGAAATATTACTAGTAGAAGCAGGGCTTCCACCCCGCGCTGCCCATACTCCAGTTTTCGCCATAGTCGTTACGCTCAATAGAACGGCAATAAACACCCAGACTACTTTCTTATTTAATTTTATACTCCTAGCAACTACGCTTATTTGTTCAACGTCACCACACTTTTTCATAAATTCTTCAGCTCCTTAACTTCGTTAATTTTCAAAATTAATTTTACAATAAAATTTGTCGAACGTCCAGATTTTTGTTATTTTTTAATAAAATTAAAATATCCACAAAATCAAAACCACCTCTAAAAGAGGTGATTTGATTTAAATAAAACAAATATCCACCTAAACAATTCGGTGGATATTTTACTGTAATATTTTTATGTCACATAAAAAAGAAGCTATTTAAAAAACGTGGAAATAAAGTAGCGCATTAATAAGTAATACCGTTAAGAAAAAGCCGACGGAAATGACTCTTGTCCATCTTTCTAAAAACGCATCAATAGAACGCGATTTATTTTTAGTCAGGAATGTGTCCGACCCGCCGCCGGTTATCGCACCCATGTTTTTCTGATGTCCCTCTTGAAAAAGTACTACCAACGTAACTGCTACCGCGAATATGATAAGTATTATTCCAAAAACAATCTCTAAATTACTCAATTTTTTAACACCTCGCAAAATTTTTTACATAAAATTTAAAACTGTTACCTAAGCAACCACTTTAGCTTTTTCCACTTCCATACGGCGATAGAAAAAGCGCCAAGCATTTAAAGCATACTTTCTTTAACTTAACGCTCTTTCGAGCCATATATTTGCAATATCAAGCGCAAGATAAAGTCCGTTTTTTTCGCTTATTTTCACTATTTTATTAGTGTTTTCAAATTCAGAATCATTGTCTATCATCTCGACACTAAGCTTTGTAGAAACATCTAAATCTTTAATTTTTTTCGTTTCCTTTGATTCTATTTTAGTAACGAATCTGTCGTTTATATCGCCATAATACATGACATTTCCGCATCTTACAAGCGGCTTACCTTTATACTTAAAAGTTCCTTTTTCGCTTTTGGATTTTTTTGGTTTTTTATTATCCATTGTGAACTCCATAATTATTATTTTTAAATTTTAAAATCTAATTAGCAGCAATCATATCACAATCGGTTATTTTTTTCAATACTTTTGAGTGTAACGATTATATAACAACAAATCTCCACAGTTTGGTTCTATATTCTTCAGTCGCGTAATCAATTCCAATTCGTGGCGACGTTGTAAAATTACAGATTAGCCCATTATCTTCAATCCATAATTTATTTGAAGTTATGAGATTTTCTCCATTCAAATTTTTATCTATTTTAAGATATTTAGTTAATTTGCCGGGGCCACTGTAATTTTCTATGCCTCTTATAAGTACAGCTTGAGGTACGTTTTCTTTGCCTGTAACCACATTTAACAGATAATGAATACCATAGCAAAGATAAATATAAGCTTTTCCACCTGGTCCATAAAGAATTTTTGTTCTGTTCGTTTTTCCTTTTGATGCGTGGCAGGCAGTATCTTCTTCACCAAAGTAGCATTCCGTTTCTGTTATTTTCACTTTTACTGTTTTATCACTAATTTTTCTGCACAAAAATTTCCCAAGCAGTAATGGTGCTGCAGTTATGGCGTCAAGATTATAAAAATTTTCTTTAAGTCTTTTCATGAATTTTCTCCTGCTGTAAATTCAAATAAACAGGCATCACTTTGGAGTGATACCTGATTTTGTTTATAAATTTTGCATTTTCATTTAAACATATTTTAAAGGATTTTGCGCCGAACCATTTTTCCTTACTTCAAAATGCAAATGATTACCGGTTGAATCCCCTGTTGAGCCTACGCTCGCTATTTCCTCTCCAGCTGAAACTTTTTGGCCAACATATACAGAAACCTTCTGGCAATGGGCGTATACAGTTTGTAGCCCGTTTCCATGATTTATAACTACGTGATTCCCGTATCCATCTCTACTGTTCCCGGCAACCGCGACTGTACCACTTTGTGAAGCGATTATTTTCTTTCCGCCAACTCCTGGACCAGCAATATCTATTCCTTTATGAAATGCTCTGCCTCTTTTTCCATATGAGCTTGTGATTTTTTTAGTAAAAGGTAATGGCCAATTAAGTTCTCCACTTTTACTTTTAGTATCAGAAGGCTTGTTTTCGTTTGAAGATTTGTTTAAAGATTTTTTCGAAGGTTTATTTTTAACTCCAACAATAACTTTTTTAGTTGTTGGTTCTTCGGTTATTTTATGTTCAAGTTCCTCGCGTCCAATTTCTTCGCCATTTTCAAATGCTATTTTATAAGTAAAAATTTCCTTCCCATTTTTGCCTTCTTGTGTTACGTTTTTGTAAGAAACATCTTGCGAAGAATCTCGGGATTTTTCAGTTGAGTACGGAATTTCTCTTTCCTCTGTTACTGTTTTAAAAGCTATTGGATGCACTGATTTTTCAACGGTTTTTATGATTAGTTTGTCGCCAATGGCAATTGCATCTTTTTCTAATTTGTTAAAAGCAAGCAACTCCTCAGGCGAAACACCAAAGTTTTCAGCAATTCCTATTACCGTATCCCCGTCTACTACAATATATTCAGTAGCAGTTTCTGTACCATTTGTTAAAAGTTTTTTGATTTCATCTTTGCTTTTTATTTCTTCAGGCGAAAAAATTCCGTTTGAAATTTCAATTTCTTCAGCAAACTCGACCTCACATTCAGGATTTTGAGATTTTTTTTCAGAAATAATTTCAGTAAGTATAGAATTTATTTCTTGTTCGTTTTTACCAATCGCAATTAGCTTTCCATCTGCATAAATCCCGCAGCCTTCACTTATAATTTTTTGAGATTTTTCTATTATTTTATCTTTTACTTCTTTCGGCGATTCGCAGCACACTTGTTTCTTTACCGGAGCTATTTTTAGCTGCGCAGAAGCACATTTGACTTTCGATTCATCATTCGGATTTATTTGATCGAGTATCATACGGTTTGCTTTTTCATATACTTCTTCATTCGGGACAGTTGCGATTTGTTTTCCATCGTATTCAAGCGCTAAACCGTAATTTTGATTGTTAAAATATAAAACAGTTATCAAAAAAAATATAGCGCTTGCCAAGATAGGTAATATGCTATTTTTTATAATTTTTTTATTGAAAATTATTTTACTTAATTTCATTTTTTGTTTTGGCTTGGAAAATTTTGATATGCGCTCCATGGAGTTAAATCGTCCCCCTTTTTGATTAAGGCTTTTTAAATGTATTATCTTCCGAAGTTTTTAATGTAATAATACTTACTTGGTTTCATTCTTCTTATAATTATTGTAACAAAAAATTACAACAAATCAACAAACTTATTGCAATTTTGTAATATATCACAGTATTTGTTTTTAAAATCAAATTATTCTTGTTGACTGTGCACATTTTAATTTTATATATTTGAATGTGGCAAAATGATATGATATAAGATAAATATAATTTGGCAATAAAAGGAATGAATGTGGTTTTATGAATATACTGGAAAGAATAAATTTTTACTCTTTAAATCAAGGCGACAAAACAGCGGTTTGCAGCGGATTAAACCCTGAAAACGCACTCAACTATAGTAAACTCGAAAACTTGTCAGCCAAGTTTGCTTTTTATTTACAAGAAAAATTAAAAGATGATAAAACTCCAATAGTTGTATATGGTCATAAAAGCCCATACATGATAGTATGCTTTTTAGCGTGTGTAAAATCAGGTAGGGCTTACTGTCCTATTGATATTTCAATTCCTGATGAACGCGTGAAAGATATAATCTCTGAAACAAACACCCCTCTTATTTTAGCAGTAGAAAATTTAAATTTTGAATGTGAAAACGCTATTTCTTTAGATGAAATAAAAAATATAATAGACAAAACTGAACAAAAAATAGATAAATCTTGCTGCGTTAAAAATGATGATGTTTTTTACATAATTTTCACATCAGGAAGCACAGGCAAACCAAAGGGAGTACAGATAACCCTTGACTGCCTTAATAATTTTTTAAAGTGGTCGGTAACTTTAGGAAATGAAGATTTAGAAAATAAACACGCTACTTTCATAAACCAAGCACCGTTTTCTTTTGATCTTTCTGTAATGGATTTGTACATGTCGCTTTGCACCGGCGGAACACTTTGGTGCCTTGAAAAATCAGTGCAGTCGGATTATGAGCTCTTGCTCAAATCTTTAAAAGATTCTAAAGCAGATGTTTTAGTGTCGACCCCTTCTTTTGCCAACATGTGCAGAACTTCGGATGATTTCACTTCCAAGCTTATGCCAAGCCTTAAATTATTTTTATTTTGCGGAGAAACTCTTTCAAATCATAATGCAGAAAAGCTTCTTATGAGATTTCCCGGAGCTAAAGTTATAAATACTTACGGTCCAACGGAATCTACTGTAGCAATGACTGAAATTAATATTACCGAAGAAATTTTAGAAAAGTATAATCCTTTGCCTGTTGGTATGCCAAAGCCTGGCACACACGTATTTATAATCGATAAAAACGGCAGCATTTTGCCGGAAAATAAAAAAGGCGAGATTTTGATTGTTGGAGATACCGTAAGTCCTGGCTATTTTAAAAAACCTGATATCAATGCAAAAGTTTTCGGCGAAAAAGAAATAAACGGGGTAAAATATCGCTCTTACCGTACAGGAGACGAAGGCTATATTAAAGATAGCCAACTTTTTTACTGCGGAAGAATTGACCTTCAAATAAAGCTTCACGGCTATCGCATTGAACTTGAAGACATTGAAAATAATTTTTTGAAGCTTTCTAGTGTGAAAAATGCAGTTGTTGCGCCAATCATAAAAAACGGAAGCATCGAAAGCTTGGCCGCATTTATAGTGCCGCGCTTTAAAATTGACAATTCTATGCAAACACAATCGTTTTTAAGAAAACAACTTTTAAGATTTTTACCATCTTATATGATTCCAAAAAAATTCGTTTTTGTGGATTCCATCCCGATGACAACTAACGGAAAAATCGACCGCAAAAAGCTTTTGGAGGAAATATAGATGGTAATTGCCCAGTACACCGACTTTTTTTCACTTTTTATTTTCACGCTTTTACTTATCCCGGCAATAATTTTAGGACTTTTAGGCAAACGCATAAAATACTACAGCATAATTGTTTCGATCCCGGCTTTAATCCTGATTATGGGTCTTCAAACCAAGCAGATGCTCCAATTTTTGGTTTTTATCGTTTGTGAAACCATTTTGGTGATGAGTTATTATTATTTTCACAAAAAAGTTAAAAGCGAGTTTATTTATTACTCAGTATTTTTGTTTTCAATTGTTCCGATTTTCATAATAAAAGCCTGCGTATATTTTCCGAAATTCAGCTTCTTGGGATTTATCGGAATTTCTTACCTGAGTTTTAGAATTTGGCAGCTCATAATCGAAATTCACGATGGCCACATAGAAAAGCTTTCCATTATAGAAATGCTTTATTTCATAACATTTTTCCCAGCTATAAGTTCTGGTCCGATTGACTGCTACGCTAGATTTGAAGATGAATTAAACAAAAAAATTTCCGCTGGAGAATATGCAAGCGAGTATTTCTTTTTAGGGATTAAAAAAATACTTCTGGGTATAGTTTATAAATTCGGTATAGCCGCGTTAATACATTTTTATATTATTGAAAAATTGCCCACCGACAAAACATTTTTAAGCGTTATAATTTATATGTATGCATATACATTTTACCTATTTTTTGATTTTGCTGGGTATTCAAATTTTGCAATCGGGACAAGCCACCTGCTCGGAATTAAAACTCCGGAAAACTTTAATAAGCCATTTTTGGCACGAAATATGAAAGAATTTTGGGACAGATGGCATATGTCGCTTTCCAAATGGTTCGGGGATTATCTTTTTAGCAGATTTGTTTTAAATACCCTTAGAAACGGAACATTTAAAAGCAAAAAAGTTGCTATCAGGTGCGGCTATATGCTAACCATGACTGTCATGGGATTGTGGCACGGATTTTATGTTTTTTATATAGCTTATGGACTGTACCAGGGAGCAATGTTAGTGCTGACAGATGTTTATTTAAAATCCAAAATCTACAAAAAATTCAAACAAAGCAAATGTTACGATATATTAAGTATAATAGTGTGCTTTCAGGCCATAGCTTTTGGGATGCTAATATTTTCAGGATATTTATTCAAATTCTAGGGAGATTTATCACACAATGGAAAATTTTAAAAATTTAGCAATAGAAATAATGGCAGAAATCTGCGAAACAGACGAAATTAAAGATGATCTTGATTTAGACCTTGTAGATGCAGGATTAATAGACTCACTTTCAATAATAAATATAATTTTACTGCTTGAAGAAAAAACTGGAGTCAAATTTCAGCCGACGGACTTTGAGAAAAAGGATATTTATACAACTAATAATTTCATAAATTTTCTTAAAGAAAAATTGAAATAATTTTTATAAAACAAAGAAAATGCCGTGTAATAGGCATTTTCTTAATTAATAAGTATTTTAAGCAAGTAAAAAGAATAATTTAAAGATTAATGCATTTCCAAATGGTAATCGTTTTATAGTTTATTTCTTTTTTTTCAGAATAAAGTTCTATTCCGCGCGCCGGGTCACATTTTTTTATCTGGTTTACTAAATTTTTAAACTTACATTCCCACTCTTTAGTAAAGCTAAAATTAATGGACCATTTATAAGTTGTATTTTTTATACAGTTTATCCAATCATCTATTTCATTTATATTAAAATTTTTAAACTGTGCACGTAATTCTTTAAATGCATCTTCTTCAGAATCAATTTGTGGAACATATTTTTGCATATATTTTCCATCTTCCTGAATCCACTTCCACTCATAACTGTGGTTTCCTAAAATATTTGTTAAAGCTTTAAGAATATCAGAAACATCCTTGCTTTTTTCAGTATCTGTGTAAATCCAGCCGCCTCTCTGACTGGCGGTAACATCTGCGTATGTGGTACTAAAGCCGTTTAATAATAAAAACGCTAATCCTATTAAAAATACCGCGCAAAATCGTTTCATAAATCCCACGCCCTTTTTCATATTAATTTAATAAATTAATATGAAAAATAACTGTCGACTTATGTTATTAGAAGTGAAAAATTATAATAAGTTTTGTGTTTTTCTCCGCCATAGGCGGCGGAAAAAAGAATTCATATATACTAATTTCATGCTGCTACTTTACTTAGTTCAGATAATAATCATTTTTTAGTCAAAAAAATCAAATTCGATTTCGCCTATTTTAACAGTGTCGCCCTCTTTAGCACCGGCGTTTTTTAAGGCATCCATAAGCCCTACTTTAATTATAAAATCCTGAAAATAGCGCATGGAATCGTAATCATCGAAGTTAACTGAGTTAATTAGCTTATCAAGCCAAACAGCATTTACAGTAAAAATGCCGTTTTCTTTTTTTATTTTAAGTTTATCATCCGAACTTGCAAGGTGGTCGTAGTTAAAATCAGGCATAAATAAGTGTGCAGAAGGAAGACTACTGAGCTTATTTGCTATTAAATCAAGCATTTTTTTTGTTCCTTTATTACTCGAAGCCGAAATCGGAATAAATTCATAGCCTTTTTTCGTGACATAATTTTCAAATTTTTGAATTTGCTCTTCAGATGCAATATCGCACTTGTTTCCTACTACAATCATTGGACGTTTTGAAAGTTCGGCGCTGAATTTCTTGAGCTCTTCATTTATAATGTCAAAATCTTTGCAAGGATCACGGCCTTCGCTGCCCGAAATATCAAGCACGTGAAGAAGAAGTCTACACCTTTCAATATGGCGCAAAAATTGGTGTCCCAACCCTGTACCTTCCCAGGCGCCCTCAATAAGCCCAGGTATATCTGCCATTACAAAAGAAAGTTCGTTACTATATTTTACGACGCCTAAAATCGGAGAAAGAGTGGTGAAGTGATAATTCGCAATTTGAGGTTTAGCCTCACTTACAACAGAAATAATGGTTGATTTCCCGACGTTTGGATATCCTACAAGCCCAACATCCGCAAGCAATTTAAGTTCAAGTTTTAAATCAAGCTCAAAACCCTTTTCGCCGGGTTTTGAAAATCTCGGCGACTGCCTAACAGGACCTGCGAAGTTCATGTTACCTGCGCCACCGCGCCCGCCTTTAGCTATAATAAAAAGTTCATTCGTAGACACATCGGCAATAATTTTTCCGCTTTTTGCGTCTTTAATAAGAGTACCATAGGGCACTTTTATCATCAAATCTTCACCGCTTTTACCGGATTTTTTGCCGGATGCTCCATTTTGACCGTTTTCCGCAAAAAATTTTTTTTGGTGCCTAAAATTCGAAAGCGTTGAAAGATTGCTATCAGGCTTAAATACTACAGAACCGCCGCGCCCGCCATTACCGCCGTCAGGGCCACCAGTTACAGTATATTTATCCCTATGAAATGAAACTGCTCCATCGCCGCCATTGCCTGCTTTGATTTTTATGTTTACTACGTCTACAAACATTTTATCACCTAATTCTGGCTGTAAATTTTGACTTTAGTATAATTTTCCCCAAAAATTATACTTCTAATAAAAAAAGCGAATCAAGAACTGACTCGCTTTTTAAAATGTATTTTTTACTGTAAAAATTAGCTTGCCGCATAAACACTTACACGTTTGCGGTCGCGTCCAACGCGTTCAAATTTAACTTCTCCGCTAATCTTAGCAAATAAAGTGTCGTCCTTCCCTTTGCCAACATTCTCGCCCGGATGAATTTTTGTTCCGCGCTGCCTAACAAGTATATTCCCAGCCAAAACAAACTGACCATCTGCACGTTTTACACCAAGACGCTTAGACTCGGAATCACGCCCGTTACTGGTGGAACCTTGCCCTTTTTTATGTGCAAAAAGTTGTATGTTAATATTTAGCATTACTTTACACCTCCACGTAACTTACTTTTATGTTAGGGGAATAAATTTCTTCGAGTAATAATAAATGCATTTTAAAGCCTTTTAAAATATCGTTACAAGCCAAAGCATCTTTTTTGTTAATAATAGCTCGCATATGCCCAGTGTTATCGCTTACGGTTACATCAGCTGAAGCACCTATAACATCTGTAATAGTATTAATCACCATATAAGCTGCTGAAGAAACTGCCGCACAAACAATATCTTTGCCAAATTCCGCATATTCAGAATGTCCCGATATATCAAAACCTACAATATCTCCGGAATCTAAAACAAAAAATTCGGCTTCTAACATAAAATCTCACTCAAAACTAAAAATTAATAGATTCTATTTCGATTTTTGTATAATGCTGTCTGTGACCAAGCTTACGCTTACAGCTCTTTTTAGGTTTATAAGTAAACACCGTGATTTTTTTGGCTTTTCCGTTTTTAAGTACTTTGCCAGAAACTTTTGCAGAATTTAAACTCGGATTTCCTACATAGAATCCTTTTTCATCTTGACCGGCAATAACTTTAAAATTAACTACTTCGCCCTCGGTTTCATCAAGCTTTTCAATGTAAATAACATCACCCTGGCTTACTTTATATTGCTTACCACCAGTTTCTATAACTGCGTACATTCTCTTTTACGCACCTGCCTTTAAGCAAATCTCGCTACTGAAACAGGTAGATTTTAAAAATCATTTAAACCTGCAGTATGCGGCCAAAATATTTTACTATTTTTTTGTACCAAAGTCAACAAACTCTTAAAAATCTTTGAAAACTTAGTCTAGATAATCTTTCAATCTTTTGCTTCTGCTTGGGTGGCGAAGTTTTCTTAATGCTTTTGCTTCTATTTGACGAATTCTTTCGCGCGTTACATCGAATTCTTTACCTACTTCTTCAAGAGTTCTTGGTTTGCCGTCGTTAATGCCGAAGCGCATTTGCAAAACCGTTTTTTCGCGCGGTGTTAGAGTATCTAAAACTTCCAAAAGATGCTCTTTTAAAAGGACGTGAGAAGCTTCTTCAGCGGGAGCTACCGCGTATTGGTCCGGGATAAAATCGCCGAGGTGGCTGTCATCTTCTTCGCCTATTGGAGTTTCAAGCGAAACTGGGTCTTGCGACGCGCGCATGATTTCTCTTATTTTTTCAACCGGCAAATTAAGCTCATCCGCTACTTCTTCGGGTGTTGGTTCATGCCCATTGTTATGAAGAAGCTGTCCGGAAACTCTTTTTACTTTGTTCATGGTTTCTACCATATGCACGGGAATACGAATTGTGCGCGCTTGGTCAGCGATTGCCCTTGTTATGGCTTGTCTTATCCACCATGTGGCGTAAGTTGAAAATTTGAAACCCTTTGTATAATCAAATTTTTC
>JAEWWM010000036.1 GCA_023458915.1 Bacillota bacterium | reverse complement strand
TTGTTTACCGCTTGATTTATATCAGCTTGTGTAATTTTCATGGCCACATTAATCAACTCCTATACACATATTTTGTGTATAAACTATACAATATTTTAAATTATAAGTCAATAATTTTATTAAAATATATACAATTCAAAAAATCTTATATTCCTCCTACATCAGAAACGGAGGAGAAACAATAAAAACATTACAGATTAATCATCTCTCAGGTTTAAGCATAGTTTAATTGAACAATAATTACATTTTGCGGTATGCATTCACCATAATGTGCGTTTCTAGTGTTAATTTTATGACCATTTGAAAGGGATTTATTGGCAGCAGTTACATAACTGAAATATTTATAAGGCTTTTCGATGAACAATTGTTTTTTTACTGAATCAAAATTAGTATTTTTATCTACCATGATATCTACCATAATATACAGAAATTCTTTTTTTAAATTTGCCGATTCTATAATTTTTTTTATTATCAAATTATCCGCTCCGCTGTTTAAATTTTTAATTTTAATCGCATTTTTTTCAAAATAATTTTCTGCCGCCGCAGTGCAAATCGGTAATTTGAAGTTGTATCTTATATCCTCATTAAATTTAGTTGTTTTGCTGAGTTCCTCGTTTATTGTATGGTCTTTTTTGATGATGTCGTCAGTAACGTTAAAGTAATTGTACTGACTAAGTGTCCCCGCGCCGTCCCACGTGACGTCAAGGTGGTACCAATTATCGTTTATTTTAACAACATTCCACATATGAGATTCTGACCTTCGCGAGCCCGCGATAGGTTTGCATTCCATACCTGCGCGGTTCATCAAAAGCTGCATAGATTTTGAAAAACCTTCGCATACTGCTGACCCCTCGACTAAACATCCGTAAGTTGTGAAAACTTTTGGGTTAGATTCAGAGTTAACTGTAATCTTTTCGTATTTGCAATTGTCGACTATATAATCATGAAGGAAAAGTTCTGTATTATATTCTGATGAATTTTTAGGTACGCTGGATATTATTTCCGAAACTTTATTGTTTAGAGCTTCTACTGCTTTTTGCTGATCCTTTTTTGAAAAAACAGAATTTAGTTTGATCACCGTACTATTTCCAGAGTAACGGTAACTGAATGTACTCGCTATCCAAAAAATATCAGGATTGTCGTTTTGAATAGCGTACATAATTTTTTTAATTTGAGTAGTGCTGAGTTTTGCTCCGGGAACGGTTATGTCTTCAATTACGTAAAATTTTGATTTGTAAATGTCATTTGAAATTTTATCACACTGTGATTTTATTAAATTGTAACACGTGCGTTCTGATATGGTTGCAAGACCTTCATATCCGGTTGTAGTATAAATTGAATTTTTATTATTATTGGTGTTGCCAGGATTTTCAGAAGGTTGCGACAAAAAATTCATTTGATTTTGTTCATCCTCAGTTGTTGAAATCAGATTGTTTCCATAAACTTTATCTAAAATAAAAGAATAAAAGTTATAATCATTATCTTTCATAATTTTAAAGGCGTAAATAGCTATCGATAAGATCATTAATGTTAGTATTCCAACTATAATAAAAATATATTTTTTTTTCATCTTCATTCCGTTAATCCTTCTTTTTTATCTAGAGTTCATCATTATCGTCATCATTAGAATCAGTAGGCAAATTTTCTTTTGAATCGGTGCTTACTTTTTTATTTTTAAATGTAAATTTATTGATTACTGTTGCAACCAACACGCCAAGCAAAGTATCGCAAACTCTTTGAACAACGTAAATAAGTGTACTGCTGCCTGTGCTTTCGCCTAAACGCGAAAGTATGATTATCACAACAACACATCCGATGGATACTGAAGGCTGCCTGTTTATTAAATTGCATATATAGACGACCACCAAAACACAAATCGGCAAAAGTATTACTCTTATCCATTCATAATAGGGAAGAGCACCTACAGCTTCAAGTGCAATATAGCCAACAATTCCGCCTATCATAGTTCCGAGGAATCTGTTAATTCCGGTGTTGATTGTTTGCTGGCTCGTCCTTTCCATGCATATAACTGCCGCAACGCACGCAGCAAAAATATCTTCATGACTAAAAAAAAGTGACAAGAGTGCGCAAACTGCTACCGCTAGTGCAGTTTTTATAGCTCGGAGTCCAATTTTATATTTTATATTAAGTTGCAATTTGACCATTGTTATCCTTCCCTTATTAATGCCTTATTTAAGCTTGTCCAGGGTGATTATATCATAATTTTTTTAGTTTTATAAGCTTATTTTTATCTAAAAACCGGCTGAATTTGGCGATTTTGCAGGGCGAGATCAATAGTTTCAGGTATTAAATTAAAATGCGCAACTAAAGACATTGGTTTTTTCTCCGGATCATCTTGGCTTAGTGGCACGAAATATATATTTTTAGTGTTTAGTAATTTCCCTATATTTTTTGCTGATGCTCCAAGAGCATCATTAGTTGCGAGCGTTATTACTACCGGTCTTTGAATTCTAAGATGCGATTTTGCGGCCATTAAAACAGGAGTATCTGTTACGGCATGGCAAAGTTTTGCAGCTGTATTGCCAGTGCAAGGAGCTATGAGCATAACATCTGCCATTTTTTCAGGACCAATTGGCTCAGCGTCGACTATTGTGCTTATTATAGGCTTGCCACATATTCCCTCTACTTTATTTTTGAAATCACTAGCTTTGCCGAATTTAGTATCTAAATTAAATACGTTAAACGACATTATTGGTAAAATGTCATAATCAAGCTCGCGAAGTTTTTTCATTTGGTCAATTGCTTTTTCAAGGGTGCAAAACGAACCACTCATCGCAAAACCCACAGTGCCTTTACTCATAGGCTTTCCTCCTCAATTATTTTATATATTGTTGTTTTGATTATTTCACCCGCTGTTTCCGGAAAGAATTTCCCCGGAAGCCCAAGCGCTTGAACTGATTTTATGCCGAGTTTTTTTGCAGATTCTTTATCTACTCCACCCGGCTCGGACGCTAAATCTATAATCACGGTTTCTTTCTGGCACCGCATAAGCATATCATAATTAAAAATTTGAGCAGGAACAGTATTAAAAATTATATCAAAGTTAAGTGGGTCATTATTTATATTTATAAATTTGTACCCACTAGCATCTATCCAAGCCCTATCTTCGCTTTTTCTTGCGCTGACGGTAACCTCCGCGCCCATGTTTTTTAAAAGCTCAGCGAGAATTTTGCCTACTCTTCCATAACCTGTAACAAGGCATTTGCTTTTATTTATTGTTTTTTTACATTCATCAAAAGCCACTTTTACGGCTCCTTCTGCAGTGGGAATGGCGTTTAAAATCATAAAATCTTCTCTGTAATAATCTTTTATGTAAATTGCTAAATTTTTGACCTCTTTTTTAATAAGTGATATAATTCCACCAAATACTTTTTTGTTTTTTAGCAAATTATATAATTTTTCGTCCAAATCTATTTTTTTGTAGGAAAATGGAGCATTTATGCTTTTACCATCTCTGGTAATGGGAATAGGAAAAATTACATATTCACTAGACTCTATTACGGTTTCAATGCTTGAATTTTTAATTATTTCATCTTCAAAATCCAGTTTTTCAAATTCACATAATAAAACATTATTTCCATCAGCCACAAGGCTTTTCGCTAAATAAAACTGGCGCATATCTCCGCCTATTATTCCAAAATTTTTTTCTGAAACCATAAAATTAAAACTCCTTTTAATTATAAAATTATATTATGATGAATATTCATTGCGTGTGATTTATTTAAAAAAAATTGCTATTTTTCAAAATTATTATACTAAAAGAAGGGATGCAACTAGTGAAAAGTTTTTTTGATATGAGCGAAAGTGAGCTTTTAAAAGAATACGAAACGCTTTCAAAAGATTATGAAGAATTTAAAAATAAAAATTTAAAGCTTGATATGTCCCGTGGCAAACCTGCATCGGAGCAGCTTGATCTATCCATGAAAATGTTAGATATACTAAACAGTAAATCAAATTTTAAAACCAAAAGCGGGGTAGATATTCGAAATTACGGTGTTTGCGATGGAATTTCTGAGATAAAAGAGTTCATAGCCGAAGTTACAGAGCTTAAAAAAGATGATTTTATAGTCGGCGGTAATTCAAGCCTTAGCATGATGTTTGATGCTATTTCTTTTTTTATGACTCATGGTGTAGGCGGCAACGAGCCTTGGGCAAAGCAGGGTAAAATCAAATTTTTATGTCCCTCACCAGGATACGACCGACATTTTGCGATAACTGAATATTTTGAAATGGAACTTATAAATGTGCCAATGACTTTGGCAGGACCTGATATGGATTTTATAGAGAATATTATTAAAGATGATCCTAAGATAAAGGGAATTTGGTGCGTTCCAAAATATTCAAATCCTCAGGGAATAACTTATTCGGATGAAACGGTTAGAAGGTTCGCAAAACTCAAACCCTCAGCACCGGATTTTCGAATTTTTTGGGATAATGCCTATTTTGTTCATGATTTAACTGAAAATCCGGTTTCACTTTTAAATATAATGGATGAATGCCATAAATATAGCAACGAAGAGTTGCCGCTAGTATTTTATTCAACCTCTAAAATAACGTTTCCTGGCGCAGGTGTTGCTTTTATGGCGTGCAGAGGTAAAAATCTTAAAGATTTTAAAAAAATGTACAGCATTCAAACTGTTGGATTTGATAAAATAAATCAGCTCCGGCACCTTAATTTTTTGAAAGACAAAGCAAATCTTTATAGTCACATGAAAAAGCACCGCGAAATTTTAAAACCGAAATTTGATATGATTATAAACCGCCTTAAAAGCGAGTTTGAAAATAATCAAATTCTTTTTTGGAATGAACCTAAAGGTGGATATTTTATAAGCGTAGATACTTCTGAAGGCTGCGCGAAAAGAGTTGTGGAATTATGCAAAGAAGCGGGTGTGATTTTAACCAAAGCGGGGGCCACTTTCCCGTATGGGAAAGATCCGAAGGACTCCAACATTCGTTTGGCGCCCTCGTATCCTTCCGAGAAAGAATTAGAAGCTGCAATGGAACTGTTTTGTCTGTGCGTAAAACTTGCGTTTTTAGAAAGAAAATTTGAAAAATAAATTAAAAAAATTAAAGCTAAAAGCGCAAAAAGGAGGTAAGAAAAAAATGCTGCATTGTTTAAAAAACAAATTTGTTTGCGTAATTTTTTTATTTTTTATTTTTTTTATAACTGGTTATTTTAATGTGAAAGCTGAAGGACTTTTTTCAAAAAGTACATATTCGTTATCATTAGGAAAAGACATGTTATTAGCCCCTTCTTCAAAAACGCGCGGTAATAAGAGAAGCTGGTCGTCTAGCAATCCTTCGATTGCGTCTGTTGATTCATATGGCATAGTGCATGCAATAGCACTGGGGAAAACAGAGATCACAGCGGTTAATAATAAAAGCGGTAAAAAATCAAAGTGCTGTGTGGAAGTCTGCGAACAGGAGCCTGTGAGAATTACCTTTACTTCTTCAACTATGGCTGTAATAAATGCGCCATTTGATGTGAAAGCAATAACTCCAAAAAATGTCGAATTAATACGCTTTGAGATAAGAGGGCAAAATTATTCTCAGGATATTTACTGCAGCAATAAATCAAACGAAGGCAATTTTTATTTATGGAATCAAAGCATAAAATTTCCTTGCGCCGGAACATACAGCATTAACACTTACGCAAAAATAAAAAATGAATGGAAAACTTGTGGCGAAGCTTCAACTGATGTGCTTATTATGAATGAGTACAAAAAAACTGAACCATCATTAACTGAAAAAAGAATCAGTCCAGAAGGCGCGGATTTTGTTGCTTATTGTGAAGGATTTTGTTCGAGCGTTTATAAGGATTTAGCTAATGTTCTTACGATAGGATATGGTCAGAGGATACATCCCTACGAGCCCTTTTACAATAATATAAGCGAAACTGAGGCTATGGCAGTTTTTTTGAAAATTTTAAATCAAGGCGGATACACCAAAAATGTTAATCAGTTTTTGATAAATAATAAAATAAAATTTAATCAGCAGCAATTTGATGCACTGCTTAGTTTTTCTTATAATCTCGGTTGGCGCTGGATAATCAGCGGCAGTGACCTTAGCGGAATTTTACTAAAGGCGGGGCAAGACGCAACAAATTCATGGCGTGGAATAGTTAATTCTGATGATGGTCTTTTTGTTAGATCTTCGCCCAGCACAACTGGGAAAAAGCTCGAAGTGCTTTCAAATAAAGCCGTGGTCGAAATTTTGAGTCCGAATAAAGAGAATAACAGCTGGTACAAAGTTAAATCTTCAAGCGGAGCGGTAGGATATTGCTTTGGGGATTATTTAAAGGTGGAACTTGTAATTGCTGCGAAAAATGGGGATCTTGGTTGCATTAACAAAGGTGAATTTATAAAAGAGTTTTCTCTATATCACCATGCAAATAAAAAATGTTACAAAGGACTTCTTGTGCGTAGGTTTCGCGAACTCGATATCTTTTTGCGTGGAATTTACTCAAAATTTAGTTGCGGCAATTATCCTATTCCAGAATGTGCAAAAAAATAATGCAGAAGCCCCTGAAGTATTCCTTTAATTAATGAGGCTTTTAAAGTAATTTTTATTTACTTGTTGATTCATGCTGCTTAAGAGCCTTTTGTGCCACTTCGCTCATTGCTTCCATGTAGTGCACTTTGCTTTTATTAAATTCTTGCTTATCTCTGATAATATCTTTGAGATGTTGTTCATAATATTCAATCATTTGCTCCATATTATTAACAGAGTTAGGTGTGCTAGTAAATATCGAAGGGCTGAAGTGCAGCTCTTCATTAGTTAACTGCGACAGTCTAGTGAGTAAGTCACTAAAATCTTCCGGTGACATTGCCAAATTTTTATAACGAAATCGTCTTGAACTGTTAAGATTATCAATACATGAGTAGGGTTCAAAAATATTTTCTGTTTTCAAAAGATTATATAAAATAAGACTAGAAATTTTATTTTTTTGACATTCTTCAAGCAATTTATTTAATAAAGTTATATCAGTACTATCCTTAATTGTTAATCCGCTATGATGTAAAAAATCTAATTGGTTTTTATTTAAATTTTCAAATTTTTTTTTCATACCTTTCAATACATTTATGTCTTTAATTAATTGTTCTGTATAAATAGAGTCGTTTTTTGAAATAACAAATTCGTTACCCTGGCTATCTTGTCTAATTGTTTTCCAATAATCCTGAGTGTCCCTGATGATTATGCGAATAAATTTTTCCCATTTTTTAGATTTGTTTTTAAAATCTTCAGGTTTGAGTTTTTTATATTCTTTTGACCAGCCATTTACGATTCTTTTGAACTGAGAAAAAGCTTTGGATCTGTTTTGCTTGTCTGAAGCAAGTTTTTCACCTATATCAATTGCCTGACGCAGCATGATTCGGTCAATAAAAGTGGATTTTTTAATATATTCCAGATCAGATTTAGGCAACTCAATATATTTCGGAATTGATTTACTCTTTTCTGTAGGCTGAGTTACAAAATTAGATTGATTTGGAGATGCTGCATTTTGCGAAAAAAGTTGCTTGAGTTCTTTTGATATTTTCTCATATTTTTTTCGATTTTGATCATTTTTGCTGATAATTCTGGTATTTTTAGTTGACGGAGGCATTTTTGTCAACTCCTTATAATAAAATTTATTATTTCACAAGATTATAGTGCAATATGTATATTCTGTCAAGTTTTAAATTAGGATATATACCGGAGCATCACCAAAATTTTTTTGATTTTGTAAATATTTCACACCGTCTAAGGCATAAAATTATTGTGAATGTTTTTAATTTAAAAAATAAATTTTTGGAGAGCACATTATAGAATTCACTATTTTTAACTTTAAAGTTAAATTTAATTTTTATTTTTTTACTTTAATGGTTTTTATGGTAGTTATGGATAAATCCGGGATGATTATATTCGGGATTATCTCGGCTTTACTCCATGAAATCGGTCATTTAATTGCGGCATATTTTCAAAATAATAAAATTAAAAAAATAAATTTCGGGTTTGCAAGTGTTGATATTATTTCAAGCGAGCAAAACTTCGAAAGTGGCTTCTTAGTGCTTACTAGCGGTTCACTCGTTAATTTTATCCTTGCTTTAATTTTTGAAATATTATATTTATATTTTGGCAGTTTGGTTTATAATGGTATCGCGTATCAAAACCTGTGTATCGGAATTTTTAACCTTTTGCCTATAAATTCGCTTGATGGTGGGCAGATATTTTTTTCACTTTTAAATAAAAAAATAGACTTTTTGCTAGCTGAAAAAATATCAAACATTGTATCTTTTATTTTTTTAGTGCCTGTTTGTATTTTGGGATTTTTGGTTTTAATTAACTCAAAATATAATTTTTCGCTTTTGATATTATCATGCTATTTGATTTCATATATTTGTTTTAAAGAAAATTTGTAGGGAGTGGCAAACTTATGAGCTTTGCAGAAATCAACTCTGAAAAATTAAAAGATGTGAATCCTTTTGCAAAAATTGGCAAGGACTGGATGCTAATTACTTCTGGAGAAAAAGAAAAATTTAATACCATGACGGCAAGCTGGGGCGCTTTGGGAGTTCTTTGGAACAAAAATGTTACCTTTGCTTTTGTTCGTCCACAAAGGTATACGTTTGAATTTTTGGAAAAAGACGAATATTATAGCCTTTCGTTTTTTGATTCAAAATACAAAAAAGAACTTGGATTTTGCGGAAAAGTATCCGGAAGAGATATCGATAAAATCAAAGAAACCGGGTTTACTCCGCTTTTTAACAGTAGCGCTCCTTATTTCGAAGAAGCGAATTTAATTTTTATATGCAAAAAGATTTACAACCAGTTTATTGAACCATCTTTATTTTTAGATGAAAATATCGGTGACAATTACCCCAAAAAAGATTACCATAAGATGTTTGTGGGCGAAATTATAAAGTGTTTGGTGCGAGATTAGTATGAAAAAAACGGTAATCATTACGGGAGGGTCGAAGGGGATAGGCGCTGCGACTGCTGAGGAATTTGCAAAGTTTGGCTATAACCTGGTGATTAATTATAATAAATCAAAAGAAAAAGCACTAAATCTTCTTAAAAAAGTATGCAGTATGGGCTGCCGTGCAATTGCCGTACAAGCTGATGTATCTAAATTTTCTGAATCTGAATTTTTAATTAATAAAGCTCTAGAGGAGTTTGGGAACATTGATATTTTAGTAAATAACGCAGGGATCGCTGAACAAAAATTATTTACGGACATACTCGAAGAAGATTGGCGAAAAATGTTCGATGTTAACATTCACGGAATGTTCAACTGCACTAAGCCAACCGTTCAGCATATGGTTAAAAATCACAGCGGAAAGATAATAAATGTTTCGTCAGTATGGGGCATTACCGGTGCTTCGTGCGAGGTTCATTATTCTGCTTCAAAAGCGGCTGTAATAGGCTTTACAAAAGCTCTTGCTAAAGAACTTGGCCCATCTGGCATTCAAGTAAATTGCGTAGCTCCTGGAATTATTGAGACCGACATGAATGCAAATTTACAAAAACTTGAAATTCAGGAACTTATTGACAAAACCCCGAGCGGAAGGTTCGGGGAAGCGGCAGATATCGCAAAATCTATTTTATTTTTAGCAAGCCAGGACTCAGATTTTATAACCGGACAGGTTTTGGGCGTAAACGGTGGATTTTTTACATAAAATTATAGATTATACTTGATTAGGCAGTCTTTACAAATAAAATTGCATATTTTTTTTACCTCATGGTTTATTTCATGATTCGGATAAATTATTTTGGTTGAGTCAGTTTCTCCGCGCCAAGCGCTTTGTGTTATCTTACTTCTTATAATAAACTCCGCATTTTCGGAATTGATTTCTATATTTAAATTTTTCGGTAACGCAAATGTTTTTAAAATTAAAAATTC
>JAEWWM010000035.1 GCA_023458915.1 Bacillota bacterium | reverse complement strand
TTGATTCTTATAGACAGTGGACCATTTGAAATAAAATATTTACCTCTATTACATAAATCAAGAAATAGACAAAATATACCATTAGAACAATTGAAGGATATAAAAAAGGCAAATTTATATTCTAAAGGTTTTGAGTACAATCCAGATAATTATTGTCTTTTACCAGATATTGAATCAGATATGATAAACTTTAATAAATCACAATACGAATTATTAATGAATGAAATAAGACCAATGCGTGCAAATGGAGAGTTACTAAATTTTAGTAATTTAATTGAGTGCCCAGTTGTAGCTATTCATGGTAAAAACGACCCACATCCATGGGAAGGTGTGAAAATACCATTAGAAAGCAGATTGACTAATTTTAAAATGTTTATAATTGATAAATGTGGACATGATCCATGGAAAGAATATTATGCCAGAGATGAGTTTTTTTCTATTTTAAAAAGAGAAATTATTAAAATAAAATAACATTTTGATAAATACACTTAGGTAGTGTAAGATTCGCTTACGATTAATTCAGATGAATTAAAAAATTTTGCTATGGAGAGTGAACCTATGAAAGTTTTTTTAAGTTGCGATATAGAGGGAACGTGCGGAATTACAGATTGGGCTGAAGCAACTAAAGGAACAGAAGATTATTATTATTTTCAAAAACAAATGACAAAAGAAGTAAAAGCGGCTTGCGAAGGAGCGACGCTCGGCGGTGCGGAAAGTATTTTTGTAAAAGATGCTCATGCTACAGCAAAAAATATAATTCATGATGAATTACCCTTAAACACTACACTGATGAGAGGGTGGGGCCATGATCCTTTATTAATGATGAGCGGACTTGAAAGAGAAAGGTATGAAGCCGTTTTATTTACAGGTTATCATTCTAATAAAACCTCAGATGGAAACCCACTAGCCCACACATTAAATCATTTAAAAGTTAACAGTATTACTATTAATGACATTATAGCAAGTGAATTTTTGATAAATTGCTACACTGCAGGATATTACGGCGTACCGGTTTGCTTCATTTCCGGGGATAAAGCTATTTGTGAAGAAGCGAAAAAATTTATACCGGAAATTACTACTGTTCCGGTTTTTGAGGGAGTCGGAGAAGCAACAATTTCTCTACACCCCGGAGTGGCTTTGCAATTAATAAAAGAGGGAGCAAAAAAAGCAGTAGAAAATTCTTCAAAATGTAAAGTACAAATGCCTTCAGAATTTGATGTGTCAATAAAGTTTATCGGCCAACAAGCTTATAAAGCTGGGTTTTATCCAGGAGCTTCACTTGAAGATGAAAAAATTGTTAGATTTAAAAGTAGTGATTATTACGAAATTTTGTGTTTTCTACTTTTTGTACTTATGTAGTTTTGCATCTGTAAATAAATTTTAGGTTTTCTAAACAGCAGCAACTATTTTAATAATTAATTGAATTTTTAACAATTCAGAGAATTAATAATATTTTTCTATATCTTGTTAAAGTATTATATTTTGAGAGTACCTATTTTATAATTATTTTTTGCTTCCCCACTTGTTATCTACGGCGGAGAAGCAATTGAAATTTTACTCTATAAAATAAGCACTTTCTGTATTTTAGCTTCATTTTATATAACCGGAGTAACTTTTGGATTATCATTTTTCTTGTACACATAAAGCTGATTTGAATTATCTATAAAAGCTAATAGAACATCAGCAACGCTATATATATTTTGTTTTTCTAGGCTATCTTTTAGCCAGTCCACTTCTTTATTTATGCTTTTTAAATTTTCCTTTAATAACTTTCCATCAATAATTAGATTAGCACATATGCCTTTATATTCGGTTGCAATTTCTATGTCTTGTGGAGTAAGTGGAAGATTTGGCGGTTTCATTTGTACGCTTACTTGACCGTTAGTTTCTAAAATTGCAAATTCAACTTCAGATAAATTAAATGCATTTTTAAGTCTGCACTCTTCTAAAAGTTCATTGATATTTATTCTCGTTTTCCTTAGATTTTTTTCTATTATTTTACCGTCTTGAATCAAAATTGTTGGCGAACCATTTAGTATTTTTCTTCCTATATGACTTTTAATACTTATCAACGAAAGTATTAATGGAAAAATTCCATAAATAACAACACTTGTAATAAATTCGGGGAATTCTATATCTATATCAACTGCATATGCAGCAGCTACAGAACCTATAGAAATTCCTATTACATAATGAAAAAAACTAAGTTGAGATATTTGTTTTTTACCCGCAAGTCTTGCAAAAAGAAATAGCATTACAACCGAAACTAAAGAGTGAATGGCAGCTTGGTATATGTTTTCGTACAAAATAATCACATCCATATTTTTTAAATATAGTTTTTGATATTTAATAAAAATTATGAGCAACTAGTTAATAATTCACAAATAACAGCTATAATGCAAGCTATGTTTAGTAAAATTTGTACATTCAAATGGAGAGGTTTTAAAATATTAAAAATAAAAATACCTGAAACAACGCTCACAAAAAGAGTAAAGCCTACAAAATATATACCCTTAATTTTCTTGACACTATTTAGCTGCACATGGTATAATAACTAGGAATCACCTAATGTGCTTGAGACATGTAATGTTTTTTGCACCTATGGTTGTGAAGATGGCGGCATAGCTCAGTTGGCTAGAGCATTCGGTTCATACCCGAAGTGTCGATGGTTCGAGTCCATCTGTCGCTACCAGTTTTATTTTTTTGTTTTAGTAATGGCCCGGTGGTCAAGCGGTTAAGACACCGCCCTTTCACGGCGGTAACACGAGTTCGATTCTCGTCCGGGTCACCATAATATCCCTCAATTTTGAGGGATATTTTAAAATAAAACATAATTTTTGCGTTAGGAAAAACATTTAAAGAGTTATTAAAATAAGGACGCATAGCTCAGTTGGTTAGAGCGTTCGCCTCACACGCGAGAGGCCAAGGGTTCGAGTCCCTTTGTGTCCACCAAATCTTTAAGGTACTGACCCCTTGAGAACGGGCAAGAAATAAAGAAAAATGCTGGATATGGTAAGATAAACTGGACGCCAAGAAAAGAAAAAAAGGTGGACAGTTTATTTTTATGAGAAGAAAATTTGATAAGCAGTTTAAAATAGTTACTGCTGTTCCTGAAATTTTAACTTTTCAGAAGTGCTTTATACTTCAATGTATGTATTTTTTAATATACCCACTTCGTTTTTTTAGTACGAGGTGTCATAAGGGGCATGAAACAATCTAGCATTTATGCGCATCCTAGTCATAAGTAACATTTATATTTGTAAAGACCCGGTCATTCTTGAATTTAAATTGATCTGCTGTGATTTTTATTAGTTATTACTTTTTATTTTGTCATTAATAAATTCCAAAAATGCCTCTTTCTGTTCGTCGTTTTCAAATACTCTAAAAGGAATTATGTATGCTTGTATAGCACTAAAATAGATATATATTGCATTGTCGTCAACCATAATATTTTCAAGAACTGTATATTTAGTTTTTGTTTCTATTTTATCATTAACTTCATATATAAAATTTTGATCAAATTTTATCAAATTATTTTTTCCATAAGGAAGTTTTCCATCCTTTTTTATTCTTTTAACCATTTTTTTTATAAAATAAATTTGAAAATGTTTGGCAAGAAAAAAACATATAATCGAACTAACCAAATAAATAAAAATTGTGCTAGAAAAAAAGATAATATCTCTATTTTCTTTATTTATTAATGGTATAAAAAGTATAAAAAATAAAATCACCGGAACTATTAGCCGTAGGGTGAGCATATTCTTTTTACCTGACTTCGAATTAAATGTATGAAATATATTGAATTTAATATAGTCGCTATCGGTTAGTGAGTATTCAAATTTATACATTGTTTTTCTCCTTCAAATATTAATTTTTAAAAATTAATTACCAAAACAAAAATGATAACATCTTTAAACTATCTAATATACTCTCATGCATTTAAGTACGAAATCTACAAAATATATTTGTTTTCGACATAATATAAAACTGGTCGAGGTGACAGGATTTGAACCTGCGGCATCTACGTCCCGAACGTAGCACTCTACCAAGCTGAGCTACACCTCGATAAAATTTTTATAATCAAAATTAAAATTACTGGCTACATATTATGCTGAATTTTAACAAAAAGTGGCTGCGGAAGAAGGATTCGAACCCTCACAAACAGAGTCAGAGTCTGTCGTGCTACCGTTACACAATTCCGCAGTTTCATTGTTTATACTATATCAAACCCGCGTGGTTGTGTCAATCTTTGCTCTAAGAAACGGAAGCACGGAGAAGTGTAGCAAAACTCATTTAAACCTTCTCCTGAATTTTTTTTGGATATTGACAAATTCTATACAAAAAGCAAAAATAAAATTTAGAATATTGTAAACAATTTATATAATGCAATAATGTTTAAAGGAGATGAAGCCGCAAATGGAGAATTTATGCATGAATTGCATGGGAAGCATAGATAATTCCGATGACCTCTGCCCTCATTGTGGTAAGCCTTTAAACGAACCGCAAGTTACACCTTTTGCTCCTAAAAAAACAATGCTCGCAAAGCGCTATATTTTAGGCAAAGGGCTTGAAATAGATGGCGAAAGCTTTAGCTATATCGGTTATGATTTAGTAAAAAAATCAAAAATTTATATAAAAGAGTTTTATCCCACAAATCTATGTGCACGCGAAAATGATTTTACAAAAGTGCAGATAACATCTGGCTCTGAAAAGGTTTTTAAAAGTCTTTTAAATGAATTTTTAAAATATTTCAGGTCTGTGGCAAGGCTGAGAAATCTTCCTGCGATTATGTCGGTTTACGATGTTTTTGAAGAAAATAATACTGCGTATGTGATTTGTGAATGGATAGACGGTGAGCATCTTGATAAATATTTAGGTTCTAAAGGCGGATGTTTAGAGTGGGATGATGCAAAAGTCATGTTCATGCCACTTCTTACATCGCTTAGCCATATGGAAGCTTCAGGTGTGCTTCACTTGGGGATTTGCCCTGAAAATATAATTGTCGATGCTGAAAATAACCTTCGGCTCACGGAATTTGCAACAAAAAGCCTGCGAAGCGCAAATTCACCCATAGAAAGTCATCTTTATGAGGGTTGCTCCGCCCTTGAACAATATCTTGATATTTACGAGCCTTCAGAAAGCACGGATGTTTACGGTTTTACTGCATCTTTATTTTTAACTCTTACCGGCGAATACCCCCCGCCGGCTCTCAAGCGTAAGCAAAATGACAAACTCTTAATGCCGCAAAATATACTAAGCACCCTTCCGGAAAATGTTGTGTCTGCGGTAGCGACCGCTCTTAGAGTTTACCCAAATAATCGTACGCTTTCCTTTGAAACCTTGCATATAGAGCTTTCAAATTCGCCACTTCTTCAAGTTCACAGCATTGATGAACCTGATGAGAATTTAAATGTTACAGATCAAAAAAAATCTTCAGGAGCTTTATGGGGCATAATTTCATGTGCCGCAGCAATTGCTTTGCTTTTAACATGCCTTGGAATTTACTGGTTTTGGCTTAGGGACAATTCATCCGCAGGAGAGACAAATTCTGCCGATATCGCGTCTACCTCGGAAGAAAATCAAACCGGGGAAGAAAAAAGCCCCCAAAAAGAAAAGATACCTGTTCCGGATCTTATCGGCAGGAATTTTAAAAACCTGCAGCAAGAACTTTCCTCAAGCAGTCAGTATAGAATAGTATTATTATCCGAAGAATTTAGCGACACCATCGGCGAAGGGTGCATAGTTTCCCAAACGCCGAATTATGGCGGAGAAATAGAGGTTGGTTCAACCATTGCCGTAAATGTGAGTAAAGGCAGCAAAAAGCGAGCTCTTCCAAATGTTACAGGGAAAACTCTTTCTGAAGCTTCACAATTAATTACCAATGCAAAATTGAATCCCGTTGCATCGAGCGAATTTAACAAAGACTATGCCGAAGGTATTGTTATAAGTTATAAAAACTATAAAGCCGGTGATTTGCTTGATTACGGCTCGAATGTAGTGATAATTGTAAGCAAAGGAACCGCTTAAAATAATTTTATGGCTCTTATTTATATAAAATTTTAAGTTTATACCAAACTTAAAATATAAGTTCAGTGGATTTAAAGCGTGTTTTTACATTGAAATTATATTCAATTCTGTGGAATAAACTTCTTTAAAATTTAAAAAAATTAAAATGTAATTTGCTATTGACTTCCCTATATATAGGGATTATAATTGCCGAGTGCTACTATATATGGTGTTTTGCATATTATACGATATGCACATATTTAAATGCAATATTTTTAAAATATCTATTTAAATCATAATCCTGCCAAAATTTAGGAACACAAAACGACCAAATTTATTCTAAGGAGACTGAACCGCGTGGAAAATGTAATTTTATACAGTAATGGATGCCCCAAATGCCAGGTCATTGAAAGTAAATTGAAAGCTAAAAACATAAATTATACTGTAAGTAATGATTTAGAAGAACTATACTCGTTTGGTTTCAGTAGTTTACCCGTTGTCAGCGCTTTTGGGAAGTTTATGAATTTCCCCGAAGCAAATAGATGGGTTAACGAACAGGAGACAAGATAATGAATATAAAATTAAATCTATACGAGCCGTTTGCAATATGCTTGGAAAAAATGAAAAGTAAATATGATAAAAAATTTGAAATAATGAACGGATTTTCAAACTCTAATCTTAATTTCACAGATTTTATTGATAATTTCATAAAATCAAAAACAGTTGCCGAAACAACTATCGATGCCAATGCTAACAGCACGACAAGGGACGTTCGAACTCTCCTTTCAGATATGGTAAAACCTCACACCAAGCTTCTTTCTTACAATAAAATATTTAAAGAAATTTCGAAAAAATACAGTGTGGAAACAGCTGAAAAATGGCTTGAAGGCGAATGGAATGGTGAATTTTACCTTCACAACTCTTCTACTGCCTCGTTTACGCCATATTGCTACGCTTACGATCTCGATAAGCTCGTTGAAAACGGACTTTATTTCATAAATAAATTTAAAACCGGCGCACCAAAGCATTTAACAACATTTAATGACCATGTTTTGGAATTTATAAGTTGGGCTTCAAACCGTAGTAGTGGTGCAGTTGGGTTGCCTAGTTATCTGCTTTATTCTTATTATTTCTGGTACAACGATATTAAACAAAATTTTTATCTTAAAGATCCTGAATATTACCGCCGCCAATGTTTCCAAAAGTTTATTTATGATTTAAATCAACCATATCTCAGGGTTACGGAATGCGCGTTTTCAAATATAAGCGTTATGGATAGAAACTATCTAACCGAGCTTTTCGGTGGGCGCCAATTCCCGAACGGCGATTACGCGATAGATCATATTGAAGGCTTAATTGAGCACCAAAAAGTGTTTATGGAAGTGATTTCTAAAACACGCGAAGAAACAATGATGACTTTTCCTGTTCTTACCTATTCGCTTTTATTTCAAAATGGCAAATTTGTCGACGAAGAATTCGCCAAATGGTGCAATAAACATAATACAAAATGGTATGACAGTAATTTTTATGTCGGAAACGATGTAACAAGCCTTTCAAATTGTTGCAGGCTTATTTCAAATACCGCAAAACTTGACGCATTTATAAATTCAGTTGGAGGTACATCGCTTTCTGTCGGCAGCGTGCAAGTTAATACAATAAATCTGCGCCGCATTGCAATAGAATCAAATGGAGATCGCGAAAAGTTCCTTCAAATCCTAAGCGAAAGGCTCGATAGTTGCGTTAAAGTTTTGGATGTTGTTCGTGATATAATAAAAGAGGATATTGATAAAGGTCTCCTTCCGAACTATACTTACGGACTTATTGAACTTGCAAAGCAGTATAATACCATAGGTATCACAGCGATGTATGAAGCTGTTTTAGAATTTGGTCTTATTGAAACTGATGAATTTGGAAACAAATCTTATTCCAAAGAAGGCCTTGAATTTGCAACGGAAATATTAGATGCTATTAATTCTCAAAAAGATTCTTATAAATTTGACTATAGCTTAAATGTTGAGGCTATTCCCGCAGAAAGAGCAAACGTAGTTTTAAGCCAAAAAGACTATATTTTGTATCCTGAAAAGGAACAATATTTTATTTATTCAAACCAGTGGATACCGCTTATGGAAAAATGTACATTGAATGAGAAAATCAAACTTGGTGCTAAACTCGATAAAGAATGCGGCGGAGGGCAAATCTCTCACATTAATCTTGCCGGAAAATTTGCAAACGAGGAGCAAGCTTGGGATTTGCTTAACTACATTGCAAATTCAGGAGTAATATATTTTGCCTATAACTGCAAAATATCAGTTTGTTCAAATGAACATGCATTTTTTTCAAAAAACTGCCCAAAATGCGGAGAAGAAGCCGCTGATACATATTCAAGAGTAGTTGGGTTTTTAGTGCCCGTTTCGGCTTATAGCAAAGAGCGCAAACAAGAGTTTGAGCAAAGAAAGTGGTTCGATTTAAATGAACATTAATTCAGCGCTTTCTGATTTTGAATTCACAGTAAAAGAGATCATCGATGAAAATTTCCAAGATTATAAAAAGCCATCTATGTTTATAGCATCCGTAAAATGTGATTTTAAATGTTTGAGAGAGCTTGGTCTCGACATTTCTATTTGCCAAAATATGCATATTTCCAAATTACCGGATAAAAAAATTCAAATTTTCGAAATTTTTAGCCGATATGAGTCTAACCCAATAACCAGTACTGTGGTTATTGGTGGCCTCGAACCTATGCTCCAATTTGAAGAAATTTTTAATTTGATTTCATATTTTCGCGGTAATAAATGTTTGGACGATTTTGTTATTTACACTGGTTATTATCCCGAAGAAATAAAAAAAGAGGTGCAAAAACTTAAAAAGTTTGATAATATTATAATTAAATACGGAAGGTTTATTCCAAACTCAAATCCGAAGTATGATGAAGTTCTGGGAGTGACATTAAGTTCAGAAAATCAGTATGCGGTGAAAATTAGCTAGGTGGAGAAGGTCAGCGAATGAAGAATATGGATGCAATTGTAACACTTTGCAAAGGTCGGGGCTTTATTTTTCCGGGGTCTGAAATTTATGGAGGTCTCTCAAATACATGGGATTATGGTCCGCTTGGTGTAGAATTTAAAAATAATATAAAAAAAGCATGGATTAAAAAATTTGTGCAGGAATGTAAATATAATGTGGGCTTAGATGCCGCGATACTTATGAATCCAAGAGTTTGGGAAGCCTCTGGGCATGTTGGAGGTTTTTCTGATCCTTTAATGGACTGCAGAAGCTGCAAAACCAGATATAGAGCTGATAAACTCATTGAAGATACGGATAAAGACCCGAACGGTATGACTTTTGAAGAAATGCAAAATTATATAAAAGAAAATAATATTTCATGCCCGAACTGTGGGAAAAATAATTTTACGGACATTAGAAAATTTAACCTTATGTTTAAAACTTTTCAGGGTGTGACGGAAGAAAGCAAAAATGAAATTTATCTGCGCCCTGAAACTGCTCAAGGAATTTTTGTAAACTTTGCAAATGTTCAGCGAGTTATGCGAAAGAAAATTCCATTTGGCATTGCGCAAATTGGAAAATCTTTCAGAAATGAAATAACGCCCGGAAATTTTACATTCCGCACACGTGAATTTGAGCAAATGGAACTTGAATTTTTCTGTAAACCTGGTTCAGATTTGGAATGGTTTAATTATTGGAAAGAATATTCCGAAAAGTGGCTTTTAAATCTTGGGGTGAATAAAAGAAATATTCGGATTCGCGACCATTCGAAAGAAGAACTTTCGCATTACTCCACAGCGACGAGTGACATAGAATATAACTTTCCCTTTGGTTGGGGCGAACTTTGGGGCATTGCGGATAGGACTAATTTTGATTTAAAACAGCATCAGGAATATTCAGGCAAAAATTTGGAATATTTCGACTCCGAAAGCGGCGAAAGGTACATTCCTTATGTAATAGAGCCTTCGCTTGGAGCGGATAGGGTTGCGCTTGCATTCTTCTGCGATGCTTATACTGAAGAAGTTATGAACAAAGAAGATACTCGAGTTGTACTGAAGCTTCATCCTGCATTGGCTCCTTATAAAGCTTGCGTGCTACCTCTTTCAAAAAAACTTGGCGATAAGGCTGAAAAAATCAAAGAGGAGCTTTCAAAATATTTTATGGTAGATTACGATGACGCAGGCTCAATCGGTAAACGTTACCGCCGTCAAGATGAAATCGGAACGCCAATTTGTATAACTTATGATTTCGAAAGCGAAACGGACAGCTGTGTAACCGTGCGTGACCGCGATACTATGCAGCAGGAAAGAATAGACATTAACAAGCTTAAAGAATATATTCAAAATAAAATTGAATTCTAAAATTATTTAAGTTCAGAAAGGTGGCATATTAAAACAATATGGAAAAAATTATATATATGGATAACGCAGCGACAACACCAGTAAGCCCCGAGGTTCTGCAAATTATGCTGCCATTTCTAAAAGAAAATTTTGGCAATCCATCGACTGTTTATAACCTTGGCAAAAAAGCTAGAAAAGAAGTTGAAAAAGCGCGCATTTTAGTTGGAAAAGCTATTGGAGCTATGCCGAAAGAAGTGTTTTTCACCTCCTGCGGAACTGAGTCCGATAACTGGGCTATTAAAGGCGCAGCGCTTGCGGAGCTTAAAAATGGCAAAAATCACATAATAACATCAAAAATCGAGCATCATGCTGTCCTTCACACAGTAGAGTATCTTTCTAAAAAAGGCTTTAATGTGACGTATATAGATGTTAATAAAAATGGCATTGTAAACCCTGAAGATATTAAAAACGCAATAACTGAAAAAACCGCTCTGGTAACCATAATGTTTGCAAACAACGAAATCGGTACAGTGCAACCAATTGAAGAGATTGGAAAAATATGCCGAGAAAAAAACGTGCTGTTTCACACGGACGCAGTTCAGGCTATCGGGCATATAAATATTGATGTTAAAAAACAAAATATAGATATGCTTTCACTCTCGGCGCATAAATTTCACGGCCCAAAAGGCGTGGGTGCACTTTATATAAAAAAAGGCGTTAAGATAGAAACTTTTATGGAGGGCGGCGCTCAGGAATTTGGTAAACGCGCAGGGACTGAAAATGTTGCTGGAATAGTTGCGCTTGGTAAAGCCATTGAAACCGCTTGCGCTAATATAAATTTTAAAAATTTAAATATTATCCAAAAAAGGGACAAGCTAATTAGTGAACTACTTAAAATCGAACGCTCTCGGCTTAATGGAGATGCTACTCACAGACTTCCCGGAAATGTGAATATCAGCTTTGAGGGAATTGAAGGGGAATCACTCTTATTGCTTCTTGATATGTCGGGTATATGCGCGTCATCGGGTTCAGCCTGCACATCAGGGTCGCTTGACCCGAGCCATGTACTTTTGGCAATAGGCCTTCCACATGAAATTGCTCACGGGTCATTAAGGCTCACAATTGATGAATCAAATACTGATGAAGAAATAGATTTTGTAATAAGCGAAGTTAATAAGATAGTGAAGCGCCTGCGTGAAATGTCTCCACTTTGGGAAAAAATAATTAGAAACGGCAAATAAATTTGTAAAAATGAGGAGTTTAAAAATATAATGAACTATAGCGAAAAAGTAATGGATCATTTTGCTAACCCCAGAAATGTGGGTGAAATGGAAAATGCTGACGGTGTTGGCGAAGTTGGGAATCCTAAATGCGGTGACATCATGAAAATGTACCTTAAAATAGAAGATGGACGCATAAAGGATGTAAAGTTCAAAACTTTTGGTTGCGGCGCAGCTATTGCAACAAGTTCCATGGCAACTGAACTTATTAAAGGTAAAACAATAGATGAGGCACTGAAAGTTACAAATAAAGCAGTATTAGAAGCCCTCGATGGACTTCCGCCAGTTAAAGTGCACTGTTCTGTGCTTGCCGAACAAGCAATAAAAGCCGCTCTAGCTGACTATTACACAAAAAAAGGTATAGATCCCACACCAATAGTAGGAATAATAGAAGATTGCCATGGCACAGAATGTGATAATTGCCAAATTTAATATTCGTTTGTTAGTTATCGTTTTATTTTTTATGGCAGTAATAATGAAAGATAGCTTTTATTAAAATGAGAATGAGAGGGGTAAGACCTCTTATTTTGTTATGCACTTGCAATATATTTATTTATTTTGTAATATATTTATAACATATTTATCAAGTATACTTAAAAAAGGGTTTGAGAATTTATAATGATTAATAAAAAGAGTTTGTTTGTTGCTTTCTTATCTTTTATGTTATTATTTTTTGTTTTGCCAAATTTAAAAAATACCGCTTATGCAAAAAACGGAAAAGAAATTTATAATATAGTTCAACAAGTTGCTAAAATTACTAAAAATGAAGCTGAATGTATAGAATTCTGGATTCAGAATGATAATATACATTCTAGAAGTATAAGATCTGTAGACGATACCTATGTTGGGAAATACGAACTAGGTATTTTAGCTGCGCATATTAGATTACTTAAAGCATACAAAGAAGTTTACGGTAAAGCTTATGATTTATCTCGTAATATCGCTAGTGCAAATAATAATGCTCTGAAGAATAAAAAAGATAATGCTCTGAAGAATAAAAAAGATGATGCTCTAAAGAATAAAAAAGATAATGCTCTGAAGAATAAAAAAACCAAAGAGCTTATCGAAAAATTAAATAATTTTGAAAATGAGTTGATTTATCCTAGCTATAAGGAGCTCAAAAACGTTTGCAAACAAATCATTAATCTTATCGATGTAATTATTAGCAACTTGGATAATAATGATCCTTGCCAAAAAGCAGGGGAAAATGCATTAAAAGCCGCTATGGACGCAATGAAAGAAGTTAAAAATGCGAAACGAGCCAAGTCTGTTTTTTAAAAACGCAAAGAGGAATATAGCGATAATTAACATGGTTTATGCATAAAAATAAAACAGGTAGAGCGGGGGGGTTACCTATTCTACCTCTTTGTTTTATTTGTAACTGAAAAATACATCTGATGCTCTATCTAAATAAATGTAAAAAGAGGCTTTTGTGTGCCAATAAATGCTTTAATAAATGAAAAAAATTCCGTGTGGATTATGTACAGCTCGGAGGGCAGCGACCCTTATTTTTCAAAATTTGTAACCAGTAAAACTGTTGTACCTGCTGTTGCAATTTTAAGCGGCGAAAAAAGTTTTTTGATTGTCCACAGTCTGGATTACAATAATGTAGCGAATTTTAGTGGGGAAATATTGGTATATTCCGGGGAGAATTCTTTGCTCGAAAGCATCTGTGAGGCTTTGAAAAAGCTTGAGTTTCCTGCAAAAATATATTTAAATTTTTCAGATAAACTCGATTCTCTAACAGATGTGCTTGGTTACGGGGCATTTAGGTTTTTGCATGATAATATTTTAAATTACTACAGTTTAAAAAAAGCCTCAGCTCCGATGTTTAAATCAGCAGATGAGATAATATACTCGATTATAGGCATCAAAACTGATGAAGATATTAAATATCTCCAAATTGCGGCAAACCGCGCGCTGGAGATTTTAAACACAGCGTTTAAAAAAATAAAAATCGGCATGACGGAAAAACAGATTGTAAACCTTGTGCATAACATTTTTAAAATTAAGCCGCGTTATTTTAAAAAATATGGAATTGTAAAAGAAGAATTTTCATGGGATAAAGAGCTTTGTCCCATTGTTTTGGTAGGACCTAATTTAAAAAAAGGCGGGCATTCCTGTGCAGGTGATGAAAAATTAAAACGCGGTTATACAATTTATTTTGATTTCGGAGTAAAAATAATTTTGGCAAACGGGAAAAAATATTCAAGCGATATTCAAAGAATTGGGTATGCTTTAAAGTTAGGCGAATCAAGAGCGCCCAGGGCAGTTCAGAATATTTTTGAAACACTTGTAAGAGCTATAGAACTCGGAATTGAAAACTTTATTCCAACAAAAAAAGGCTATGAAATAGACGAGATTGTTCGAAATTATATAACAGACAGTGGTTACCCAAATTATAACCATGCTACTGGTCATCCTGTCGGTGAATTAGCGCATTGCCCGGGTACAAGCATATCTCCAAAAGGTCACAAAAGGTCATCGCTTTTTTTGCAGGAAAACGGAGTTTATACAATTGAACCGCGAATTCAAATTGAAAACGGCGGTTCTATAGAAGAAATGGTGCAAGTGACAAAAAATGGCGGTATTACTCTTTGCCCTGCGCAAAAAAAACTTTATTTAATCAGGTAGCATTTCAGGCGGGAATAAAATTTTATATTTTCGAATAATAATTCGTAAAATTAAAATTTTGCCAATTTTAAAAGGGGAATATGAAATGTCTTATTCTAGAGCTCACAAAAATCATAAAAGCATTCCGGCAAAACCGCTTATTTTCGGTGTATTTTTCGGTTCGCTGAGTTGTGCAGTGCTTTTGTGTTTAGCTGCGTTTTTATTTGCAAAAAGCGGGAATTTCCCGCAAAATTTTATTAAACCAATCACAATTATTTTAGCCGCTGTCGGAGCGTATATCGGTGGATATATTTCCGGAAAAATATCACATGAAAAAGGAATGTTTTACGGCATATCGTGCGGTTTTTTCATGTTTATACTTTTTTTTATAGGCGGCTTTATAGTCGCACGAGATGGCGTAACAATGGTAACTGCTATAAGATTTTTCGCCATGCTTTTATCGGGTGCGGTCGGTGGAATCATGGGAGTTAATAGAGCTTAAAAGTTCTGGGGTAAGATATGCGCTATTGCTGCGGTAGTTTAGCATATTGCCTACTTCTTTATCTCTTTGCTTGTTTGAATGTTTCTTTTGTTTCTCAAGTTCTTTGTTTAATTTTTGAGTTTCCCTTATTAAAGCTCTTATTAAATTTATAAAATATTTTTTATTATTTGGTTGCCCCATTTTTTTACTAGTGACGGCATTATAAAAATTACCTTGATTTCCCCAGATATTAATAATTTTCTTTCTATAACTATTATCAATAGAAGAGTAGTAAGCCTGTACAGAATTGACAGCAATGCTCATACCTGTAGTTGGTTTAACAGCGTTGTCGACTGCAGAATAGATGTTTGATAAAAATTTCGAAAAAGTGGAATCACAATCACTGTTTTTATCAGTAGTAATCTCCATGGCATTATTTGCGGCTTCCAAAAATTCTTTCCATGCTTTGGTTACCAAAGCTAAAAGTTGTTGTTCTAAATTTTCAGGGGATGCTGCAGTAGTTCCTTTATTGCCGAGCTCCCAATTTTCCGGTAATCGTTTATATAATAAATCTTCTGCTTGTTTTAACAACTCTGATGGCAGTTTTCGCAATTTAGGCCCGAAAATTGCGCCGACAGTAACGATTAAAATTGCTCCTACGCCGCTGCATGCTAAAGCAGTTTTATGCTCTTTAATCCAGTTTTCGATCTTTCCGGATTGCGTTTCACTTACTGCTGAAGTTGTTACAGGTCGGGTTTGGTTTTTTGTAATATCAGCAGTATAAGCTAATGGCCTAGCAATCAATAAAATGCCTAATGCTGCGGCAATAGCTGGAGATATAACATTATTTTTAATACTTTCCCTGCTGACGGTCATATTTTCACCTACTTATAAATTAATTTTTATTTAATAATAATTATACCATAAATACTGAAATTAAAAACAAAAATCCACCTAGATTAAACTAACAGGTGAATTTTTGTTGCAGAAAAGTGTTTATTTTGCTTTTTGCCCAATTTTAATTATTATTTCTTTTCATCTTTAACAGGCTCAGCAGACGTGCTAACGGTGTTGCCACCCGTCGCGGTTGGAGATGCAACAGGAGATATTGTTACTTGTTGTTGAGGTGCTGGTGGGGTAGCATTAGGAGTTGTCGCAGTTGAGAGTGCCGCTTTTTTTGCATCTTTTTTTGCATCTTTTAGATTTTCGGTTGCTTTTTTCAGAGCTTCTAATAAAGTAGCAGCGCGCTTTGCTTTATCAGTGGCTCCCGCAAAGAAGTTGTTATAGGCTTTACCACCACGCTCCCAAGATTTTGCGAATTTTTCTTTATCGATCCCAAATTTCTCTGTAGCAGCTTCATAAGCAGTTTTTATGGCGGTTTTCCCATTATCACCGGCGACACTATTTGCGGCTGTATCTATGGCATCATCGGCGGTTCTTATGGCGAGGTTTACTTTGTCTTTGAGGGTGCTATTACCTTGATAGAAGGTGAAGAAGTTAATGAGAGAGCTTTTGATAGACCAAAAATTGAACCATGCCACAGGTAAGTAATCAGCTTTGTGCTTGTCATGTATATCATTTAATGTTTTCATACTTTCAAAGTCTTCTGCTTGCTTTTCTAGGTTTTTTGGCCCAAAACGAACAGCTACAATAATAGCAACGGCTGCAGTTAACATTGTTGAACCCACTATTCCACTCTTGTTTTCCCGAACCCATTTCCTTATCCTGCTAGGTT
>JAEWWM010000034.1 GCA_023458915.1 Bacillota bacterium | reverse complement strand
TTTCAGCACTGGTTGAATATCCGCTTTTGCCTTTTTTGCCTTTTGGCAAATTAAGCTTTTCAAAAAGTACGGATCCTAGCTGCTTTGGCGAATTTATATTAAATTCAAAACCCGCAAGTTCGTAAATTGAATTTTGAGTTTTAATTAACTGTTTTGCCAAATTTGAACCGTATTTTTCAAGCCCATTTTTGTCAATAGCAAAACCTAGGTTTTCCATATTTGCTAGGACTTCTGCCAAAGGCTGCTCAATTTCAAAAAGAAGTTTAAGCTGATCTCTTTTTTCAAGTTCATTTTTTAAAATTTTTGAAAGTTTGCCAAGAAAATAAACATTCTTAGCGGTTTCTTTAATTTGCTCATCAAAATCAGCTTTTATGATATATGGCTCAGTTACGCTATATTCATCCGCAATTCTTGAAATTCCATAATCCTTAGAAGAAGGACTGAGTAAATAAGATGCGAGCATTACATCGAATTTTTCGCCATTTAATTTCAAATCCGATTTTTCTAAAGTTCTAAATAATTTTTTTATGTCGTAGGTAACTTTTTCTATAGTTTGAGATTCAATAAAAGTTTTTAAAAAATCATTAGAATTTTTACTCTTTGATTGCAGTACGCATATTTTATCCTCAAGCTCGATAAAAAATTTTTCTATTTCAAAATTTTTAGAATCGATCAAAAAATTTACCGAATCTTTATTTTTAATTTTATCAAATAAACTTTCAATTTCTCCGCTTCTTAAAATTTCAACAGCAATTTTGGTTTTTTGTTCGCTACTAATCTTATCTCCAAAATCCATTTTGTTAAGGAAAGAGAAAAATTCTAGTTCAGTCATAATTTTTTTTACTTTTTGGAAGTCCATTTTTGCCGGAATATAATCTTTATCGTGAATTTCTATCGGAACATCACGGTTAACAGTCCCGAGTTTGTAGCTTATTTTTGCTATATCTTGATTTTCACTGAGTTTCTTTTTTATGGATTCTTTTATGTCGAGATTTTCTAAATTGCTATAAATGTATTCTATGCTGCCGAATTTTTGGATAAGTTCTTTCGCTGTTTTTTGTCCAATGCCTTTGACGCCGGGGATACTGTCCGAAGTGTCGCCCTGAAGAGCTTTTATGTCAATAAGTGCGTGCGGAGTTACGCCATATTCCTCTTTTACTTTATTTTCATCATAAAAAACAGGTTCAGCCTTGCCGAATTTCGTAGCGGCAATCCTGACCGTGACTTTCTCTGAAATAAGCTGCAAACTATCTTTATCTCCGGTTGCAAGAATGCAATCGTAATTTTTTTTCTCGCAGTATTTTGCAAAAGTGCCTAGAATATCGTCAGCTTCATATCCGGCGCATGAAATAAGCTTATAACCCATAGCATCCAGAAGCTCTTTAAGAATTGGTATCTGGCTTGCGAGTTCTTCGGGCATTTTTTTGCGGGTGACTTTGTAATTTTTATACATTGTGTGCCTAAAAGTTGGCTGAGGCAAATCAAAAGCAGCAGCTATAGCATCGGGGCGAACTTCATTTAAAAGTTTTTGAAGCGTAGACAAAAACCCGTAAATTCCGTTTGTCATTTGCCCTTTTTTATTTGAAAGCATACGAATACCGTAAAATGCACGGTTGAGAATACTGTTTCCGTCGAGCACTAAAAACTTCAAAATAACGTCACCACTTTAAAATTTTTTTATTTCTTCTCTGCCCATAAATTCGCGCTAATTTTCTATTTTAAATTACACCATACATTTTTAATATCCTCATCTTCTTCTAAAATATCCAAAAGAACGTTTACTTTTTCCTCTTCTTCTTCGGATAACAACATATAATTATCTGGTACCATGCCAATTTCTGAAGAGATAAACTTGTAACCTTTTGATTCTAAGTATTTATAAACATTTTCATAATCTTCTTTTTCGGTGTAAATCACAAAGCAACCATCATCTTGAATAAAATCGCTTGCGCCGGCTTCAATAGCGTGTTCTTCAAGCAAAGATGCATCAATGCCTTCCGCATCAATAATTAGTATACCTTTTTTAGAGAACATGAATGAAACACATCCTGTTGAGCCCAAATTTCCACCATATTTACTAAAATAATGCCGCATATTTCCTGCAGTTCGATTGCGGTTGTCAGTAAGAGCTTCAGCAATTATAGCAACCCCGTGAGGACCATAACCTTCGTATGTAATGTCTTCAAAGTCGGCACCTTCGCCGCCTGCGGCTTTTTTAATTATTCTTTCAATATTGTCATTTGGAACATTGTTAGCTTTTGCTTTGGCAATGCAGTCACGAAGTTTAGAGTTAACATTCGAATCCGCCCCGCCTTCTTTAACTGCAACAGCAAGTTCTCTGCCTATTTTCGTAAAGATTTTGGCTCTTTGAGTGTCTGTTTTTTCCTTTTTTCTTTTTATATTATTCCACTTCGAATGCCCGGACATTTAAATCCATCTCCTTAAGCCAGCCTTAACGATTCAATTACCTAATAAATTAATCTCATTTTATTCTTAGTTGGGTAATTAGTCAAATTATAATGCTGATTAAAACGCGAATTAACGAACTTTGAAAAAATATATTGACAGTTTGATGATAAAATAGGTATAATAATATTATAAAATTCAGCAAGTTATATAAATTTAGCAAATTATTTAGTTGAATAACTTTAAAATTTTGATAATTCGCTCATGTTTTTAAAGAAAGGATATGATTAATTTTGGAAAAATCAGTTTTTAATGATTCAAAAACCAGAAAAATTTTCGATAAGATTTTAAAAGACGATAGTCAGGTGCAGGAATTTTTAAAGCAAGAAACAATTAATGAAATGTACGACTTTTTCTTAAAAGAAGATGAGACTATTACTCAAAAAGAATTTGATGAATTTGTTTCAGATATGCTTGAAATTTACAAATCAAACCAAATGAACGAGCTTAGCAGCAAGAACCTTGCAAAAGTTGCCGGCGGGGTTTCAAATTATGGCATGAAAATAGCATCTACTGCACTAGCCGCACTTACTTTAATGCCCAGTGGAATGGCAAGCGCAGCGGGAACCGGGGGAAACACTCAAACTGCAACAAACAATACCAGCTTTGTTCAAAAAATTAAAAGCACAGTAAATTCTGCAGCGGAATCCACAGCTAATTGGTTAGAACAAAAAGGATGGACTAAAACTGCACAGTGGATTAGAAATAACCCTAATATGGTCGCGGTAATACCAACTATTGCAGCAGTTGTTGTACTTGCTGCTATCGGTACAATTGCAGGTGTAGCTGTACGGCATAATCTTAATAAAAAAATTATTAATGTTGACGATATTGTTGAGGATTTTACTGATTTGAGTAAAAAATTAGCAACAAAGACAACATCAAAATCAACCTCAAGCAGTAGTTCAACAGGAGCACCACAGCAACCACCACCACCGCCACAAGTAGAACAGCAGTTACAGCAGCAGCAGCAACAGCAGTTACAACAACAACCATCACTATTGGCAACACCGGTAGACCCAATGGCGTCTTTGTCACCACAGTCGCAAGTATTGTTAAACATAAAACCAACAACAACAACAACTACAACCACTACTAATGCAGCGGTAGTTTCTGGTGGTGACGAAGGCTTATTGCCGCCACCTGACAAAGCGCCGGCTCAAACAACACCAAACAATACTAACGCTCCAGGGGAGCAGCCAACGGTAGTAGCAACAGCTGTTGATGATCAACAACAGCAACCACAACCACCGCCGTTAGTAAAATCAATAATACCTACAAGCAGTAGTTCAACAGGAGCACCACAGCAACCACAAGCACAACCGCAATTAGAACAGCAGTTACAACAACAACAACAGGAACCACCAAGAGATCGGTCATCTTCATTACCAAGTACTTTAAATCGACCAGCACAACAACCTACACAAGCAGCTTTAGATCCTCAAGTATTAGCGCTTGCGCAGCAGCAAACAGCAAATCCTTCAACAACTGCATCGACAGTACCGGTTTTTAATAGCAGCTTGCCCTCAAGTTCAACGCCAACTACATCAGAGAATCTTTTAGGAGGTTCTTCTGGCGGTGAAAGCTTACCAGCTTCGCTTCCAACCACAACACCTCCGTCATCGCCAGGTATTGAAGTTAGACAACCAGATCAACCTGAAGCGGTAGTTAATGTTGTTAACAAAGAATCAGATGAAAAACCAACCACTACTACAACTTCTAGCAGTAGTTCAACAGCACCAACTGTTGGTGATCAAAAAAAAAAAAATAAGTCACACCACCACAAACCAGGAGCAGCAGAAAAAGCAGCAGCAGCAGCAAAAGCAGAAAGAGAAAGAGCAGCAGCAAATGCAGCAAAAGCAGCAGAAAGAGCAGAAAAAGAAAGAGAAGCAACAGCAAAAGCAGAAAGAGAAAGAGCAGAAAAAAAAAGAGAAAGAGCAGCAGCAAAAAAGCAAAAATACAACACAGCAAAGCGGGAACAATGATGATTCGCCAACAACTCCAACGAGAACATCTACCAGACGGCAACCAGCAACACCGGAAGACAGATTAAATCAAAATTCAACCGTAGCTATGCATTAATATTTCATTATAATTCACACACGTAAAATAATTCACACACGTAAACCAAGCCAAAAAATTATTGAGGTTTGTTTTGCATTTTTTATTTTGTTGTGCTAAACTGAATGAAGTGTTTTGTTTCCCTATGCTTTTTATAAAAATATAAAATTTTATTATTAAATTAAGGACGTTTAGCTCAGTTGGTAGAGCATTTGCTTGACGTGCAAAGGGTCAGCGGTTCGAGTCCGTTAACGTCCACCAAATCAGATCCCATAAATCCGCCACTTGGGTGGGTTTTATTTTTTGCGTAATTTTTGAATTTATTCTTTTGCCACCAAAAAACCACCAATTAAATTGTTTTTGTCAATAAAAAAGTGAAGCGAATATAAAGATAAATATGTAGCACCTGATGTGGGATTATACGGAGTTTTTTAAGCAGTGCGATTTAACAGAGCATCTTTTAACCGTCTAGATTCACGACAAGTAAAGTCAAGAAGATGCGAATGGTGAATAATTCGATCGAGCAGAGCGGCTGTAATTTTTGTATCGGCGAAGATGTCGTTCCAATCCTCTCTATCGACGTACTTTTTTACTGTGTTGAAGTGATGTCCACTTCGATTCGCTATCTCACGCAGGCTTAGCCCTTCAAATTGGCTCAGATTTGATAGATAGTTTTGTTTTTCCATTTGTAGCACCTTTCCGTGGCCTCGTATATGTTTTTGTCCATACAGCCTACCACTCTTATTATTTCGTCGGCAACTTTGAGTGCTTTTTTGCCTCATAAATTACCTTTTTGCGTGCTACACTTTTTTACTTATTTTTGCTACTGTTTTATTTTATTAAAAACAACTTTAGCACACCAGTTTATGAAACGTCAATGATTACTACAAAATATCGAACCCACTTAGTTTTGCTCCATATATTACCGGGTTGGTTTTTGCTCTGAAATATGCGTCGTAATCATTTATTAAAAGAGACATTTCGTGCATATGTCTCCTATTGTTCATTTCAAAAATCCACGGCTTCAGATTTTTATCAAGCCCCACATCAATACCTAGGTCGGCGTAGTTCCCACTTTTTTCATCAAGAACTTTACAAGCTTTTTTACATAGCATTATAATTTCCTGCTTCTTTCGAAAGATTTCTTCCTTTGAGATGGTAAAATATTTATTAAAAAATGCTTCAAAAACCATGTATTTGTCGTCTGCATCATAGTTTGAACACACGCCACCCTTTTTGCCCATACTGGTTATAATTCCGGTACATTGCCATTTTAAAAGATGATCTTTTTGCATAATCACTCTAAAATCTATATAACGGTTGTCAAAATTGAGTAAATCAATTCCTTCTTGAACTAAATAATTTCTGTCTTTTCTAAAAGTATCAATATAAGAAGAGGCTTCCTCTTTTGAGGTAAAAAGCTCAGGTTTTTCTGCCATTTTTTCTTGAATGGAATAAGCCATTCCATTTTTTGTTATCCGCATTAAACCAAATGCTCTTGTACTGTTAATAGGCTTTAAAAATAGAATTTTATAACTTTTGAGCATTTCGTTAATATCTTGGATGGATTTATACACTTTCGTCATTGGAATGTGTTCAGATATTTCTTTAGAAGACGACGCCATATTCCAAAAATCAAGTTTATTGAAGTGCAGTGAATTATACATATGGTTGCGCGTAGCTGTTTGGATCAGATTTATAGTTTTTTTAGACATTGATACTCTGCGGTATATGGCATCCGGAAAGGGGAAAATTCCCTCTTCCCAGATGTGTTTTGAGGAATTGTAGCAAAATCCGTTTACAGTCTTTGTTGTAAAGTCTATACTGTCAACACTAAACACATAAAGAATTCCTTTCATACTGTCGTAAGAAAGCGTATAGTCAAACATTCTTTTTAAAGCCCTACTTGTTATGCTGCTCTTTTTAGTAAAGATCAGCAGTCCTATAATCGGACCAATTCTAATGCGTTTATTAGTACCTATGAGCTGATAGACATCACCTTGGCGTATAGATAAGTCGTTTATAACTTTAGTTGAAACCTTGATTGTGTCTTTTTCTAATTTATCCGTTATATTAATCGTAACTTTTTTACCGATACTTCCAGCAAGTAAAGTAATTATAGATCCGTCTTTATAAGCATTTGCAATTTTTGATTTTTTTGAAATTGATAATTCTGCATCTGGAGTTGATTGAGATAATATTTTGTAAAACATTTAAGATGCCTCCTTGGCGCCAGTTGCAAATTCGGTAAGAGATAAGGCGTATAATAAAGGGGTACAACGTATTTTCAAGTATGTGTCATATTCCATTTGCTTAAATCCTTTAAAGCTTGGGAAAACATTGGCTTCAATCAGCCAAATTTTCTGATCTTCATCTACTCCAATATCCAAACCAAATTCTGCAAAATGCTCTCCGATACTGTCTAAATGCGTGCATACTCCTTGGCAATATTCATATATTTTTTTGGTAAGAGACAAAACTATGTTCTCATCTTTAAAAGCAGCCCGTAAAGCTTTATCGAGTTTTAATGGATAGCCTCCACGAGAAATATTAGTGATAAGATTTTTGGGATTTGAAACCCTGCACTCTATACCGTTAATGTTCCATATATCCCTGGTTTTCTTCTGCATAACAACTCTGATATCAAATACTGAGTCCTTTACTTTTGCAAGTCTTAAATGCTTTTGGACAAGATAATCTTTATGAAATTCTGTATTTTTGAGGTAAAATTGCAGAAATTCGCGTTCCCCCTCTAATACTATATCAAAAGGATCTCTGCCACGATAATCACTAATAATATAATTGTCGTCTTTCTTCTCAAGAATGCAAATACCTCTACCTCTGGAAAGACTATTTGGCTTTAGGATTACTTTTTGATATTTGTCGGTAAAATCTTTAAGTTTTTCAAATGATTCTATTTTCTCTGTCATAGGAAGTCTTTGCGCAAGCTTGCTCTTTTTTTCTATAATCTTGAAAAGCTCCAATTTTGAAAAACGGTAAGAATTGAACAAATTTCCATGAGTCGACTCTTTGAGACGATCAATCATGTTTTGCGGCTGATGAAAATTTCTCCTGTATATAACGCTCGGAAGGGGAAAAACGCTATATTCCCACTTGCTGGTTTTAATGTTAAAATACTGGTGCTAGTATATAAGTATGGACACGAAAAGTTGAACACCATATTATAATAATAAAGAAAGCGAAAAGGAGTTGTTCAACATGGCAAAGAACCAAAAGAAATACACGCAGGAGTTTAAGCAACAAA
>JAEWWM010000033.1 GCA_023458915.1 Bacillota bacterium | reverse complement strand
TGTAATTTGCAGGATTACCGCCTGATTTCCAGTTATCAACTTCCCAGCTTGCAAAGCCGTTTGCCGCAGCAGTATTTTTAAGTAAATTGTTTGTATATTTTCCGCAGTCATTTGAATGTTTGACTTTGTTTTTCTTGCCTCCGGTGGTTGCACTTTCATAGATATTTGAAAGCATATTGCCGTCTTCATCCATAACGGCAGTCATACGGCCAGTATTGTCAAACTGCCATATTTCGGTGTTTTCATGGTACGGAACGTTTAAGTTATTGATTTTATGCGTGATCCTAGTCTGATTCATTTCATATGAGAAATTTACGCTGTTTCCTGCAGTTTTTGGATCAAAGTTTTGGCTTCCGTATTCTGTTACGCTTCTGATTTTGAAAAAGTTTGAGCTTTCAAAATCGTTGGATGCGTACTCATATCCCACACTGCTGCCTGTTCCTTCATTTGTCCAAACCCCACTGAGTCTGCCTTGTTGGTCATAGACGTACCCAGTTTTGAGTCCGTCAGGATATGTAATTTCAGTTAATTTTTCACCGTTATATGTAAAAGTTGTGGTTTTGTTGTCTGAGTCTACAACTGATGAGATCATACCGTTAGTATACGCTATATATGTTTCACGACCAGCAGCGTCAGTAATTCTGCTAACTTTTGCATTCGATGTACCCGGTTGATAATCGTAATTATAGATTATTTTATTTCTGCTTTCAGATGTTTCATTACCGTTTCCATCCAAAATTTTATTGTTATCGCCCGAAGTTTTTAAAACATAATTTGCATCAACACCTAAAATCTTTTCAAAAGTAAGCTTGTTGTCTTTGAGGTCAGTTAGCTCAAGAACTCCGTTATTATTGGTAATTGTAAGACCGAGTCCGTCTTCATCTGTAAAAACAGCTCCATCGGTTTTAAAATAATGCTGAGTGCCGTCACCGTCAACGTAAACATATCGCCATCCATCACTGTACATCGGGTCTATTGCCGCAATAGGATAAATGAGCTGATTAAAGTTCATTCTAAAGCCAAGCCCTGTTGAAGAAGAATGCGAATACCCACCTGCAAAAGTTGTGGTGTGAATGTAACCGTTGGAGTGCTCGTTGTAATTCACATTATTGTATGTGTTTGTGATAGAAACTGGATTTCTAGAACCTGAATACGATAAAACATTTTCAGATACAGAAAGCGTACCTGCGTAATTATTAACTTGTCCTGAACCATTTAAGCCCGCGCTGTGGCTTGTGTATGACCAATAATCTTCTTCGCCGACAAATTCTTTATAGTTAATCGTAAGGCGTGGCCCGTCATTTGGATATTGAGTATTATTTTTTGAAACAAAACGAATCATGCTAGCATTATTAGGTTCTAGTGTTTCAAACTGAAATCCTAAGTTGTTATTTGGCTTTGATAAAGTGTACCAACTTTTCGCAAGTTTAGTAATATCCCACTGATACCATTTGTCTACTGAATCTGTTAGCGTATAATCAGTAACGATAGAACTAGTTGTTGGTCTTGTATTATATGTAAGTGTAGAAGCATGCCAATCATTTGTAATTTCTTTAACTGCTATTTTATTTGAAATTGAACCAACATAAGAAGATAAATCACTGTAACTTGAAGGTATCTTTAATTTAATTGTTGTTCCGGTGATTATTTCGCCGTGTGAAAAAGCGGGCAATTGGTTATATTTGAAAAGAGTTGCATAGTGAGAATTGTAGGCATATCCTACAGGAAGATGATTATAATTGCAATAAACTATATCTGGGGAATTTTGGTCGGTATGGGCATACTCATATGAACTGTTCTCAAGTTCTGTTTGAATGGAAGGATCAATCATAATTGGGTAAAGCCTGTCTTCGCTATTAATCCATTCTTTATTTGGAATTACAGAAACTATGTATCCGTTTTCGGTTTTACTGAACTCATAATCAACATCATTGCTAAATCCTTTACCTGAATCCCACATTGAGCCTTTTGGCATTATATAAACAACTTTTCCATTTTTATCTACAAAATTTAGATTTCCGATCTCATCTTTTTTAATCTCAAGCCCATTTGTATTGAACTCAAAATCAAAACGATTGTTATTATCTGATTTTTTATTAAGTATGATATTTTCTTTGAGTTTAAGGCCTGAAACGGTGTAATCAAGGTCAATATCCTCATCTGCAGCTTCATATTTTGATTTGGAATACACTTTATTTACATTAGTTTTTTCTTCTTTTTTGTTTGCAAACTGTGTTTTATCTTTAAAATTTTCAATTTTTGCATCTCGTGCACCTGTTTCATCGTCAGGAATTGCTTTTAACCCATTAGATATAGAGGTTTCTTCTTGAGTCTTAGTTTGAAGTTCCTCTTTATATTTTTTCTTTATATATGACCAAGAAATTTCATGACCATCTGAATTTACAGTCACAAGATTTTTGTTTTTAAAGCGTTTTGCAAACTTGACTTTAAATGGATTATCTGTATTTTGATAACTGTCATTTTCGCTACTAGTGAGCGTATTATCTATTTCTTTAAATTTATTTCCGTCTTTATAGTGAACCGGGTCTGCATATGTAACCGCAGTCATTGACCCGTCACTCATGCGGAAATGCTTTGTAAATCCCGAACGTTTTTCAGTAACTTCACCTAAAATTTCAGGTTCCACAGCTGTGGCTGATCCGGTCATCTGAGCTAATGAATTTGCCAATTCTTGCGCCAAAACCGGACTTTGACCCGCAAAAAACACAGCTGCCAGAGCAGTTGACGCTATACGATAAAATATCTTTTTCAAAATAGGGCCTCCTTAATTTCAACTTCTAAATTTTTAATTTCAAAAACCTTCTATGCTGTGCGTTTCCACATGTAACATGTAATATACGGTTGTAAGTTATTGTGTGGCGTCGCTGAACTTCTCACGCCAATTCCCCAGGTTGTGTTAGCGGAGTAGGTCGTACCATTGGAACCTGCGCCCCATGCCACAGTCGATCCACGTTGACCCACCATATTACCATCATCCTGTCCGCGCAACTCAATACCGTTGCTGCCTTTGTCTGTGTTGAGATTAGGAAGTGATGTGGACACCAGTGAGACAGTTTTTGCACCGCCTGTTTTTTCAGGGGTATTAAAATCAGAATCGCCTGTATCGATTCCAACCGGGACTTTCCCAGTTCCCCAAGAAGACCACGTCCCGCCGAAAAGCGTGCCAGGATTAGTAGAATTTATGCTCATATAAATAGATCCAACAGGATAAATAATATCTATTAATTCTTGTCCATTTAAAACATTTGAGATCGATGTTTGTATAGCTTCTGTAATAGCTTTCTGACTCATGGTGGCTGAGTCAGCTTGCCCACTAGATTGTAAAATTGCCGGCGATTCAGGGATCCCATCAATCAGGTTGTCTACATAATTTTTAGTCGCGGCATCTTGCGGATTTATTGGATCTCTGACATTAACAATACGTCCTTCAACAACCCCGGTCTCATCTTGTGCTGAAATCATCGGGCTTTGTGCCACAAAAAATGCAGCTGCGAAAAGACATGAAAATATATGTAATATTTGCTTTTTCAACAAAATTCCTCCTAATTTAAACTTATTAAATTTAAAAATCAAGCTGTGCGTTTCCATATATAAACAACCAAATATGGTGGCATAATATTAAACGCTGAGCCACTTCCGGTTGATCCGGTTGTTCCGCTTATTGTATGCGCATGATCTCCAGATGAACCGCTTGTACCGCTGATGGTATGAGTATGACCACCGGCCCAATCCGTTTGAGTAGTTTGATCTCTGTTCGAAGTATTCGTATATCCGATACTTTCACGATACGCGGATCCTGATGGTGCTCGGGCAAGTCCATGAGTATGTGATCCGTCGTTTGAGGTTGTTGCAGAAAAACCATGTGTATGTGCCCCAGTGTTTGAAGTTGTTGCAGAGAAACTATGCGTGTGGCCCGGAATATTTGATGATGAAAGCGCTATGGATTCATTACCACCGGTACTATTTACCGTATGTGTAGTTCCCGCACTTAGTAAAAACTTATCTTGAATCTGTTCCCATGTTCCGCCAAAGATTGTTCCAGGATTAACAGAACTCATGCTTAGGTAAATTGATTCGACGGGCCAAACCATATTGAAGATATTTTGCGCCGTCAAAATAGCATCCGTGACCGCTTTTTGACTCATAACAGAATTTACTGCTTGCCCTGTAGTCTGGACTATCGTGGTTTGAGGAACAGCATTTATTGCATCTGTAACTGCTTTCTGGCTCATCACGTCCGCTATGGAGGTGCCTGTGCTTTGCACTACCGTAGGTTGGGAAACAGCATCCAAAGCATCAGTGACGGCCTTTTGGCTCATAATAGAGGTGATTGACTGTCCAGTATTCTGTACTACCGTGGGCTGAGAAACAGCATCCAAAGCATCTGTAACTGCCTTTTGACTCATCACATTTGTTGTTGATTGACCGCTTGCTTGCGTTACAACAATTCCTCCGCCGCTGCCTGCTGCGATGGCGTCCGTTACGGCTTTCTGGCTCATCACCGAAGTTTCGCTGGTGCCCGCCGTTTGAACAACGTTAGGTATTTCTAAATTTTCTTTTGCTTGTTCAACTGTTGTGGCTCCTGTTCCACCGGTTTTTATGCTAAATGGAGTATATTTCACCTGCGCTTCTTCTGCAAAAGTCAGTGCCGGAGCCGAAAAAAGTAAAAATACTGCTCCTAACAGGGTTGATGCTGCGCGAAAATGCAATTTCTTCAAACAAAACACCTCTCTATAATTCACAAAATACCAAAATATAACATAAAAATATTATAAATTTTTACATACAACATTCAACAAAAAGTTAGTTTATTGTATATAAAATATTTTGTCAATATCTGAAAAAATTAGAAAGTTTTTAATAAGCAAGTTTAGTAATAAGAATTGCTATTTTTTAAATTTGAAAAATAAAATCCTTTTAAATAAGCTGTTTAATCAAAAATAGTGATTATAAAATAAAGATAAAGTACTTAGTCAACGTAAGGCATCGTTGCTGAGTTTAATGAATACAACATCATTAGGCCAGAATCATCGAAACCGAAAATCAATTTGAAGATTCGTTTAAACTTATAAAGACCCACATTAATGCAAATGCTGCTTCAAAAAATCAGTCAGAGTGAGTATAGAGAAAAATATAATTTCTACTTAAAAAAATACAAACAAGAAAAATTCAGATTTTAAAATCTGAAAAAAAATCAAGTCTTTCATAAATCAAATCAAGGAAAATGGCGAGCCACTAACTGGGGTCAATAAAGAATTGTTTTTTACAACAATTGAAAAAATAACAGTAAACGTTGATAAAAGCCTAATTTTTACTTTTAAAATTGCCTTGATATCATAATAATAATCTAACAAACGGTTATTTTAGATTTTTTAATTTGAGCTTTATCTATTTTTCTCCATACTTACTGTTAATTCATCTTTTGTTTTCGCGCCGATGCTTCCTCCGCTTGGCCACCTAACGTCTCTCTTTGAGTCGCTTTTTTTATATATGTTAATAAGGTACGGTGTATTGCTATCGAGATTTTCAAAAGTGCCGTTATCTTGAGTTTTAATAGGAGAAGCATACCTATTATTACCATAAATAAGCTGATACTCATAACCCGGTAAAGTTCTTACGACAATTTTGTTATGAGTGCATCCCAAAAGCTGCGGAGTTCCCTGATCAAATTTTGTTTTTGCTTGGAGTGTGGAAACTATAAGCCCTGTTTTTGTATCTCTTACATACACGTAATACAGCCATCCGCCTTCTTTAAAATTCTTAAAAACACCGGAGTTTTGCCAATCACTTTCATACCCACCGTTGAAAATTTTATAATCATAACCGGATTTAGTTTCTACCGCAATCTTGTTATGTGTTGTAAACATTAATTGGGGAATTTCCTTTTTCTCTTCATTTTTTGAATTGCTCTCACTTTTAGCATCATCTTTTGTTTTTATTAAAATAGGCTCGCAGCAAACCAATTGATTGCCCCAAATTTTATCTTTTGTGAGTACGGTTAACCAATATTCTTTAGAGCTTTTAAGATTTTTAAAAGTTCCGGAATTTTGAACAACGTCTTTGAAGTCGATACTTTGAAGCTTATAGATATAGTCAGATGGTAAATCTTCCATTTTAATCTCGTCTTGGGTAACAGATATTACTTTTGGATTTTGTGGATCTGCTTTATTTTCTTCCTTTATATTATTTAAAACTGATTTGGTTTTGACGTCAAAGATATTCTGCCTGGCACCAACCATTTCGTAAAATTCGCTTTTTGAATTCGATTGTTTCGCGTAACTTACTCCAATTCTGTAAGTTTTATTGCTTTTAAGATTATTAAAAACGCCGGCGTCTGCATATTGATAGCCGCGAACCTCACTGCTTTTATCGCGGTCAATTAGGCTGTACTGATACCCCGGAATAGGATCTATAATGATTTGATTATCGGAAACAGATAATATTTTTGTATCATGAGGATTTGGTGTAGTCTTTTGGATAAATGGTTTAATCACTTCTTGTTGTGTTCCTTTATCTCTTACGCTAATTCTGTATTCTGTGTTACCGTCAAGATTATCAAAAATACCTGAGCTTTGGAATGGTCTTTCCTGAGTGGCTTTGCCATCTTTTCCGAGTCGTGCAATGCTATATTCGCAATTTTTTACACGTTGCACAGCAATTTGATCAAAAGTACAAGACATTATTTTTAAATCTTTAGGGTTAACAATAGTTTTTACGGTAAATGGTTTAACTACCTCTCGGTGAGTTTCTTTGTCTCTTACGTTGATAGTATAGCTTGTAAGACTTTCCAAACCTTCAAAAGAACCGGAATCTTGGAAAGGCCTTTGCCAGGGTATTTCGCCCTTAATTTCATGACGCATAATATTACACTCATAACCTGGAGAAATTTCTATAACGATCTTGTCATGAGTACAAGATATTACTTTTGGTGCTTCGGATTGTTTTGAATCCTTCTTTGAAATTTGTTCGGAGTAACTTGTTGGCGCAACTAAGGTTTGATTATTATACTCTGAAGAATTTGCGGCAAAACTTGTAATATTTGCACTACCAAGTAATGCGCTACCGGTTAAAGCAAATATTGCTAAATTTTTGCCAAAATCTTGCATGCTAATTCCACCCGCGATGTTTTTAAGTTTTTCATCGGAAAGGAATTCTGTTTTTTTATTCAAGCTAGGATATTTTTCGAAAATGTAGTTCAAAAAATCTTCGTAGCTAAATATTATATCACTGATATTTTCTTTTATAAAATCATACATATCTGCTGTATTTTTAAGTGCTTTAAAATTTGATGCTAGACTGTCTTTGCCGCTAATTTTTTTAAGCGCTGTCTCAACTATTTTTCCCTCCATATTAAACATCCCCTTTATATCTAAAGTAAATAGTAATTATTCCATACAATTATTTTTAAACTATATAAATAATTAAAATTGCTTTGAATTCAAGTAATATATTTTAAAAGATAAATATAAAAAGATTTATATTAAAATAACTTTATCTGTGCTATATTTGTAAAATTAAAAATAAGAAACAAATTTTAAAAGTCACTCATAAATTCACTTTTATAGACATTTATGTATTAAAAAAAGGTTTTGTTTTATAATTATTTAGTTGCTGAACTAATCTCGATCCTACATTTTCTTTGGATAGCTGAATTAGTTCGTTAAGTCCTGTATCACTAGAAAAAAGCATTTCGGAATACATTAAAATCGGGATTTTTATATTATTTTTAAATCTCATATCCGGACCACCAGATTCATTAACATACTGCCATGTATAATCAATGATAGTTCCGTCTTTAGGCACCGAACCTTTTTCGATAAAACGCTGATTGTGTTGGATAATATTCAAATTGGAGTAAGATAAACTACCAACTTTTTTCCTATCAAATATAAATACTTTATCCGGAAAGAAATATAATTTTTGTTTCTCTATCGGGATCATAGGGATTTTCACATTTGTTTTGATGTATGATGGATTTTTATATCGAATTTTAATCTCTGAACGATTAATGGCAGAGCTTGCTCCGGCTTGATATTTTCTATTAAATATATTAGATTGTGCAGAAACATGCCATATTTTTTGACAGCTGATTATTTCATCAAAGCTATCATAAAATTGTTGTATTTCATTTTCTGTATGTTCTTCAATATCATAGAGAATAACTGTAGTTTTCCGTTTTTTATCTACTAAAAAATATAGCAAAATACCGGATAAAATGGCAAGAAATATGCCTGCTACAGGAATAAAACTCAGAATAAAGGATAGTGGCCAAAACGAGAATTTATTGCGTTTAGTTGTTATTTCATTAACAATTTCTTGAGATGAAGAATCTATTATCAGTGAAACATCTTTACTTTCAATATCACTGAAAAATACTTCTTGCGTAGGTGATATGAAATTTCGTTGTGTATAACCAGACGGCTTTTTGGATTCGTTTCTGCCTAAAGTCATACGATAATATGTGCCGTTGCGTCCCATGTGAACATAATTCCCTTTTGGACTTGTACCTATCCTAAATCCTTTAAAACCAGTAGAGGTTCCGATGCTTGACTTTGAAAAATTAAATCTAATGCCACCAAAGTTAATTGATTTTCTGAAATAAAACCCCATGCATTTCACCCCAATCACTTTTATTTGTTAAATTATAACAAATTTAGGGAAAATAGTCCAATATTTCAAAAAATAATTTTATATTTTATTGAAATCTAATATAAATCGAACCAACCTTCATAAATTGCACGAATAAATTGAAACTCGCTGATTTCTCGGCTTTATAAATCTTTCCTTCGCTAGTTGTTTAAATAATGCACTTTTCGAAAGAGAGGAATAATTTCTCTGGCATACTGTATCTGCTAAATGAAAAATCAGCCATTGAAAAGGTATTGTCATAACAACAATACCTTAATTTAATTCGCTATAAACGCCGACTTATAGCTTTGTCCACACTATTCTTTTCATATCGTTTTTTACTTCCTAGTGGCTGGCTTTTCAATTATAACTACTGACTAATTTTTCGCTTAAAAAATATACATACTTCGTCTCATACCCAAATTTATTTCTATTTTTAGGAATTGACAATATTCTGAGCATCATCTTGTTTTTCTGAAAGCAAACAAATCTAAATGAGTTGAAAATCCTGTAAGCTTTGCCTCAGAATAAATTATTATTTAGCTATTTTAATTAAAGTTCACATATTAAATATAAGTAAATTTTTTTAAATTCTATCATTATTTTTTAAACACTCAATAATTTCTTTTACAGCACTCACTTCTCGTTCGGAGAGACCCGAAATATTAATTGTAGAGGTACGAGGAATATTTAATAGATAGTCGGAAGAAACATTAAAAAGTAAAGCAAGTTCTACAATATATTGAGTTGAAGGAATAGAAATTCCCATCTCCCATGCATTAACACTAGAACGGGTTATTCCTAACTTTTTTGCCACATCTGATTGTGTTAAATTTTGTTTCATTCTAAGAGATTTAATTTTTTCTGCAATCATAACTAATACCCACTCTCTTTGTTTAAAGTTTATGATTGTCAGTGTGATATTTCATTATCTTTAAGATATTTTGAGTTGACATAATCGAAATTTTGTGATATTTATTATAAAATAAATGATATAAACTAGAAAAATGAGCAATTTTTCTCAAATTGTCTAATTAAATTTTATAGAAAAGGGGGAATGTTTTATGATTTGTCCAAAATGCGGAAGCACGAATGTTAATATGATAAATTAGCAGCTTTCCGCTAAGAATCACAAAAAATTATGAATTGCTTATGGATTTTAGATAAGTGGGTTTTGATTATCATTAATAGTGGGTTATGGATTTTAATAGGCAAAAGAAAAGAAACTGGTAAAATTTAGTTCACGTATCAAATTGTTGGCATTTGCCGAAATTGCGGTAATAAATTGTTTGTTAAGGAGAAAAAAACCATGGAAAATAAAAATATTGAAGAAAGTGAAAATATTAAAAAGAAGAAATCGGCAATTTATAAAAAATGGTGGTTTGGATTAATTTGTATTATTTTAGGTGTAGTTATTAGCGGTTGTTCTAATTCTTCGCAATCTAATAATAACAGTCAAACAGAAAAAGCTTCAGAAACAGTAATAACTGAGCAGGAAAAGAAAAACACAGAAAAACCCAAAAACGATTCTCAAGAACAAAAAGTAGATCTTTTAAACTTATCTTTAGGTCAATCTTATAACGATAATGGAGTTTTAATAACAATCGAATCAGTTAAAAACTCGGGTAATGTGACCAATATAAAAGTAAAAATAGAAAATAAGAGCAATCAAGAATACAGTACCGCTATGACTGATTATGCTGTCTGGGATACAAACAATAACAAGCTTTCATTCCATAGTCCATATAATGAAAAATTTTTATACGGTATAACAAAAGTGAAACCTAATGAAACATTCAATGATAGTGTCGTAGTTTTAAAATCAAATATAAGCTACATAGGTTATTCAAAAAGCTCTGATATACAAAATCCGACTGCTAAGTGGAAGATTTCAGAAGCGAAAGAAATGCCGGCAGCAAAAAGTTCAAAGGCACTAGAAATTAGTGATAAAGCACGAAAAAAATTCAAAACCCTGCTTCCTTATCCTGAAAGAGTAGAGTTTCCAATGGCAATATTTGAACAGGGAATAATTGGTGATAAATATTATGAAATGGGGACTTTGAAATATAAAAATTCGTTAGGTAATAAATTAGAGGGTAAATATAAAATTTGGTACACTACAGATGGAATATTGACTGTGGCCGAACTTGACGGAAAAACTTTGATTTAAATTTAGGTGTGTAACAGTTTGATTTATATAATCAACATAGAGATAACAAAACTGTCTTTGAGGCAGTTTTGTTACTTTTTGTTTATAAATGTATACTATAATCCGCTAGGCGGTGGTGTTATATTAAATCCGTCGTCGTTTTCTTCAAATGTCGCATTGTTAACACCGGATTCGAAATTAATAAATTTGGAATATAATTCGAGCAGTTTAATACTTGCCTGCATTCTAACGTGATATGGTGCATTTATATCGTAAAATAGGGTGAGTAAAAATTCTGTTGCAATATTAGCTCCATGTGCTATTTTTTCACTGATTTCTCGAAATTGAATGCGTTTTATATTACGATAAGCAAGCACAAAATCTTCATCTTTTAGATAAGAATAGATAGTCTTGCGACTTACTCCTGCCGTTTTACTTGCCTCACTAATATCCTTAGATGTAGTTAAAGCTTGCAAAATTTTATCTTTTTGTAAATTATAAGCGGTTATCTTTTTCATTTGTTTAATTCCTCCTTTTGAAATTAATGTTATTTAAGGTGAATAAATCATACTAATCCCACTAAAATTTTTTGAATTAGTATGATTAGTGTGTTTTTAGATACCCTCTAAACTGCTTTTATTAATTTGCCAAAAATCTTCCTGTGTTCTACTAAACATTTTTCGTATTTCCATGGCTTTTTTGCTTTCCAGTAATTGTTTGCCCAAAGTTTTTGGGCCGATACCCAGACTTTCATTTCGCTCATTTAAATGTTTTTCAACAGCATTGAAAGTAATTAATTTTCTAAGATAATAAACATCGTTTTTAATATCCGCATAACCTATACACTTGTTTTTAAATGGATATTTACCAGGCTCTTCGGCAATATTTTGCACATAAACTTCTTCAGAGTTTATTAAGTCGTTAAGTATCTCTAAGAATTTAATTACAGGCTTGTCTCCATTTACCATGTAGACATTTTGTTTCCCTAGTTCAAAAATCAATTCTATAAAATCATCTTCGAGTTTTTGAATTTCTTTTTCTTCAATTAAATTGTAGTACCTATAAAATTTGAGCATGTACTTATAGCCAATATAAATATGGGACAAATATTCAGCGAGGCGAGGATGACATTCAAAAGGATTTAACTTTTTTAAAAAAGTATCTCTTATATTTTCAAATTCCAAATGTAAATTTTCAGAAAACTTTTTAAAATTTTGATTTATACGCTCTGAGATGAATTCTATAAAAATAGTCATAACACTATTATATAAACCTTTGGCTGCGCTTTTCTGTGCCAACGTCAATTCTTCAACAGAAAGTAGGTTTTGTGGTTTTAATTCCGAAATGAGGCATCTTGCTGCATAACTTTCACCACAGTTTGGGAAAAATTCACCTGTCATTATTAAATTACATCTTGGCGGTTTAGTGGGCAAACTTTTTGACATGGAATTGCATCTACCTCTGCCTACTCGGTCACCGATGCGAGTAACCAGACCTTTAAATTTTGATTCGGAGCTTTCTTTTTCCGCTTTATTCATTGGCTTGTAGTCATCAATACAGGTTAAGACGTCCTTTAATATAAAACAATTATCCTCAAGATGAGACACTGTATTTAAAAATGACATAGGCAAACCATTATTTGTAAAAGTACCGAAAAAAGAAAGAATGAGAGCGGTCAGAGTACTTTTTTTACACCCTGTTTTACCAAAAATAAAATAAGTAAACTTAGGCTCATATCCAATGCGACGAAAGATTTCATTTAGCGGAGTTAAAAATGCCAACGCTAAAAGGGGCAAGATAACTTTTTCGGAAAAAGCCTTTGTTAAATTAAAGCTTTGTTTAATTAATTCCTGTTTATTTTCCCAGGTGAGATTATCCGTTTTCGAAAAACTATAATTTTTCATATTATCAGGAAGTTCTACTTTGATATTCTGCTCACCAATAGTTTCATCTTGATAAAGAAATACCCATTTGTTATTTAAAAACTCCCAGCCTGTATATCCAAAAATTGTTTTAGATATTGCTTCAAAAGATTTTAATTGTATAGCGTGTCTTAATTTTTCTTTCGTATTATATCTAGGTTCTATTATACAGTTTGCATTCCATAGGCTTAGCCAACTGAAACCGCTTAGCTTGGTATGGAGAACTAGAATTTCAGGGAGATTATTTCCTCTATAATCCATGCCTTTCATTTTGTAGAAGATTTCTGTGTTAATACCATCTCTGTTAATTATCTTTTCATCATACCATGCGACAAAATTTGTTAGTTTTTCCAGACATTCCTTATCACCTATCATAGCAGAACGATAGATGCCGCTGTTTATTATTTTATATCCGGCATCTTCGAATTCGCTTGAATTTACATCTGCAGGTATTTTTGTTAAAATATAATTGTTATTGTTATTGTTATTGTTATTGTTATTGTTAAAGTTCTCGGATTTCCCGAGGGCTTTTTCTTGTGTGTTATAATCTTGACAAAATCCGCTTTTTTCAATTTCTTTTGCTAAATTTTCTTTATATGTCATTGCGCATACTCCTTTATTGTTAGATCCCATTTTTCGGTTATATCATTTATGAATTTTTCGATTTTTTTATAATTATGGATGCAGGGCAATAGATTGTCAGACTGAAGAACGCTAAGCATATCCTCTATGTCGTTAATATTATTTTTTGCAAATGCGTATAATGGAGCTCTGGGGTCAAACGGGTCTTTTATTGTTTTTTGATTGATTTTTATTAGTGTTTTAAAAAACCATAACAACTTTTCTTCATTCTGTGATTTCCAATCTTCAAATATTTTTACTTTAAATTCACACTGTTGATGGTATCGAATTCTTTCTTTAATTTCATAATTAAGATTGGGATTCGAACTATCTTTAAATAAATTTAAAGCAAAATCGTAGTCTATTTTTTTTAACGCATCCATATTAGACTTAAAATTGAAAAATAATTTTACAAAAGTTATCTGGTCTCCTCCGGCACCACATCCAAAACAGTAGAAAGAATTGGTTTTAGAATAAATGTGTAAAGAAGGTGTGAGTTCATGGTGAAAGGGACATATAAGCTTTTGCTTACCGTCTAAAGTTTGTATACAGTAATGTTCCATGACATTTATTATTGTAAGACGAGATTTAATCTCATAGAAAACATCAATCACTTATTTACCAACACCTTTACTTTTTATATTTGTTTTCAAAAAAAGCTGAAGTGAAAACTTTTCATACTCTTCTTTGTGTTCACTAATGTAACTTTTAATATCCGTAAAGATACAATAAGCAATTTCTTTGGCTTGAGCATTTGAAATATTAACTTTTATCATTTCTTGTACTCTCACTTTCTGCGAAAAGTGTGGCTTCGTCTACACCAAGATATTTAGAAATTTTACGCTTGTACTTCGGATAAAACGGTTTTTTGCCATTTAATGCACAGTATAAGTCACTAGGAGTTATACCTGTTTTCATAGCAAGTTGTAATTTGGACATGTTTCTTTTTTCCAGTATTTTTGAAATATTCATATTTTTCTTTCCAAAAAGTAGCTACTTCTTTTTGTATAAATTTAGATAAGAACTTATCTATAATTATTTTGAACTTTACTTCAGTCTATTGACAACCATACGAAAGTTTTAATATAATCTAAATTGAAAAGAAACATTTGTGAGGCGTGAATATGTTTTTATATTTTTATCCCGGAGAAAATACGTATGGTATCGAAGAAGAAGAGAAAAGAAAGCATTATCCTATAGGTAGCTTTTTAGCCGATTGGATACCCCTAAAAAAAGTAGATAATGTTTTGGAAAACGGGAGTATTACCTACTTAAGTAATGGGGGTCATTCAATACAGATTAACTGTAAAGCACCAAATAAGGCAATAGAAACAGAAAAAGAAATGGCAGATCACCTAATGAATTTAAAAACCACGTTAAAAAATATTGGTCCAATGGTAAATGGACGTGATAGAGCTTTACACAAGATTTTATATTCATTTTTTACACATTGTAATTACAATTCCGATGAATATAACCTTAACACTCTTTTATTTTTACTTGAAACAAAAGGATATAAGGGTAACATACCGAAAGGATTTAATAAATATTTTAAAAATGGGTATGAGGTGGCAGCTTTTACGCCTTTACCTGATTTGACTGGTGATATTGAAGCAGATATCGAGGAAATAAACAAAAAAGATAATGAGATATATACTGTTCGCTGTTATGAGTGTAATAATGAGGTGGAGCATTATATTGCTACGGCTATGGAGGTCGTTTTACGTGGCTTTAAATTTGTTAAATGTTCTCATTGTGGAAAATGGTATTTTACAGATACTCTTAAGCAAAAATATTGTAAAAGGGAGAGCCCTTATCCGGGTTACACTCATTTAAAATGTGAGCAAGCTGTCAGAAATATAAAACAACAACTCAGAAGAAAAAGAAACAGAATTTATAATTACCTGTATAAACATAGAGATGAGAATGATGTTAACTCATTTCTGCAAATAATAGCTCCATACTTTGACAAATTAAAAACAGAACCCTCAATCACAAATTTTCATATGGGTGATATCGTTTGCAATTCATATGATTATCTTAAGAAGGAAAAGGTTAAAAAATGAATGTAGTAATATATGCTAGATTTTCTTCTCATTCACAGAATGAGCAAAGTATTGAAGGTCAGTTAAATGCTTGCTACGATTACGCAAAATTAAATGGTTACACTGTTATAAATGAATACATTGATAGAGCTTTAACAGGTAAAACTGATAATCGCCCTGAATTTCAAAAAATGATAGTAGATAGTAATAAAAAACACTTTCAAGGCGTTTTGGTTTATCAGCTAGATAGGTTTGCTCGTAATCGATATGATAGCGCAACGTATAAAGCTAAATTAAAGAAAAATGATGTGCGTGTCATATCTGCAAAAGAAAATATTTCTGATGATGCAAGTGGTATTTTAGTTGAGGGTGTGCTTGAGAGTATGGCTGAATACTATTCAGCTGAATTATCTCAAAAAATAAAACGTGGGATGGATATAAGCGCTTCAAAGTGCCTTTGTACAGGCGGAAATGTTGCACTTGGATATAAGGTGGACAACGACAAACGTTTTATTATAGATGAAAAAACTGCCCCTATTGTAAAAACAATTTTTGAAATGTATGCTTGTGGTAAAACAGTTGCTGAAATTATAAATCATTTGAATGAATTACATACATACACATCGAGAGGTGGGGAGTTTAACAAAAATTCTTTGCGTAAAATGTTGAAAAACAAACGATATATCGGTATATATACCTATAAAGGTAAGGAAATTAAAGATGGTATGCCTCGTATCATCGAGGACGAGCTGTTTTATAAGGTGCAAGATATTATGAATACAAATAAAAAATCCCCTGCAAAATCAAAGGCAAAGCAAGAATACATTTTAACCACAAAATTATTTTGTGGTCACTGCAAAGAAATGATGAGAGGATACGGCGGAACAGGTAAACTCGGCAAATCTCACTATTATTATGCTTGTAACGGTAAGATCAAAAAAGTTTGCAGCAAGCGAATTGTGAAAAAGGAATATATAGAAGATTTAGTTGTGGATCATTGTAGAAAACAACTTACGGATAAAAACATTGCAAAAATTGTAAAAGAAGTTATAGCATGCTGTGAAAAAGAAAGAAACAATTCTAATATTAAACGCTTGGATAAACTTTTAAAAGACAACGAGCGAAAACGCAAGAACCTTATGAATGCAATAATGGAGTGCGGTGATGAAGTTTTAAGAAAAAATTTATATGAACAGTCGCCTATACTCGAAAGCGAGAAACAAGACATTGAAAAGCAAATCGCATTAGAAAAAGTAGGGCAGGTTGGCTTTACCGAAGCGGAAATAAAGTTCTTTCTATCGCAACTCAAAAAAGGGAATATAAATGATTTAAAATACAGAAAAATGCTTGTTACGGTATTCGTAAACGCTATTTACCTATACGATGATGACGGGGGCAAAAAAGATAAAATTAAAATGAGCCTTATACTTAACACCTCAACTGTACCGGTTGATATAACCGCTGATGTTTTAGAAGAAATTGAAGAAAACAATAAAAGGGCAGAGTGTTCATTTTTAGGTAACGAAGCTCCACCATATGTCCCTTATACGAACTCTCAGAGTCGTGTAAAGGGATTTGTATTTTAGACTCTTGTGCATTGCAAAAAATATAGAGTTTGTCTTGGAAAAGATAAACTTTATTTACGAAAGTATCAATTAAAGCCTGACGGAATTTTGTATCATTAACATCGCCTTTGATAAATTTCTCAAAGAAAAACCTGATTTGATCGAATTGGAGATTAGGTCTTAAAATTTTTTCTCTGGCGATTTGAGCTTCTAAATTTTGCTTTTCAGTTTGCCTTTTTTCTATTTGAGCAGAAATTATATCAGCAGCTTTTCCGCTTTCAAGAGCTTTAATCAAATTTTCTGTAGCGGTTTTATTTTCTTTGATTAGCTTCTTCAATCTTTTAAGAGTCTCGGTATTGCTCTCTTTTTCGGAAAGCTCGCAAATGTTTTTAGCAATTTCATCAATCTTTTCATCAGTTAAAATCGACATAATAGACTTCACAACTAAATCCTCTATGTAAGTTTTTTTGACTGGTTTTAGATTGCATTTTTTCTTTCTGTTATTATTGCATTGATAATATTGATGAATTTTTCCGGTTTTTGAAGTACCGCAAGTACCAACCAAACTGGTTTCACAGTGACCGCAAAATATTTTAGTTGAAAGCAAGTAAAGTTCCTCTACAGCTTTTGCTCGCGCAGGAGCTTTTTTGTTTTTTTCTAAAATTATTTGTGCTTGTTTAAAAGTTTCGTCATCAATAATTCTCGGCACACCATCAGGGGTTTCTTTACCGTTATAAGTATAAACACCAGTATACTTTTTATTGGTGAGAATTCGACGGATAGAATTTTTGTTAAACTCATTTCCACGTGCGGTTTTCACGCTATTTTCGTTAAGGTATTTAACGATTTGTGCCATAGTGGAACCAGAAATATACATCTGGAAAATCCGTTTAACAATCGGAGCAGTATCTTCATCAATAATGTATCGTTTATTCTCTACTTTATAACCTAAAGTCCGCATTCCACCGATAGCTAAGCATTTTTCAGCATTTAAGTTCATGCCTCGTTTTATTTTTTGCGAAAGCTCAACACTGTAATATTCAGCCATACCTTCGAGAACAGCTTCCATGAGTATACCACTGGCGTCATCTGAAATATTTTCTTTTGCGGAAATCAAGCGAACACCATTCTTTTTAAGCTTTGCTTTATAAATGGCTGAATCATAACGATTTCGGGCAAAACGGTCAAGTTGATAAACGATAACTGCTTCAAATTGACGTTTGGTGCTGTCTGCAATCATCCGCTGAAATTCGGGCCTGTTTTCGGCTTCTCTCCCGGAAATTGCACGATCAATATATTCTCCGATAACGGTGTAGCTATTGCGATTAGCAAAATCGTAACAGACTTTTAGCTGGCCTTCAATTGATTGCTCGTTTTGAGAATGGCTGCTATATCTTGCGCTAATGACCACGTTCATCAATTTTTGCTCCCCTTTTCTTCGGATAAAATTTGCAAAAGAGCATTTTTCAAACGGTCATTCATTGAAGATTTTGGGTCAAAACACATTTCCACAAATTCTTTTAGATTCTTGTCTTTATCAACTACTTCCTCAATAAATTTTGGTTGATACTTAAAGAGTTTTCCTTGAGGCTTGTCTGTACGTCCAAAAATGTAATCGAGCGAAACGTCAAAATAATTTGCGTACCATAGAAGCGTTTCAGATGGGATATCTGCACTGTTATTTTCATACCGGAAAATACTGGGCTGAGTAATTCCAATCTTTTTAGCAAGTTTCTTTTGCGAAAGTTTGATTCCTTCGCGTAGCTCTCTAATTCTTTTAGCGATAATTTCCATAAACAAGCACCTCATTAAAATTCCTGGTGATAATATTATAGCCGTCAGTGGATTCCAAAATCAATACCGTAATAGAATTTAAAATTTAATAAAAAGATATGAAATGTTTTCAAAAAAGAAAACATCTCGTTTTGATGTTCAAAAATAAATTAGAAGGAGAATTTCAAATGCGATTAAATATGTTAGCTTTGGTAAGTTTAATGATTATTTTATTCCTTAATCAAATCGTCATCATCTTAGAGAAAGAAAAATTGGAAAAACGGATACTTCTAATATTCAAAATAATAAACGGGAAACCACTTACTATCGGGGAGAAAAATTATGTTAGAAAATATAGATGACAGGGAGTACCTAGAACCTCCGGATTATAAAGCAAATGCAGTTTTTAGCTGTGATTATTGCTATCGAGGGCTTTATGAGGGTGATGAGTATTACGACATCGAAGGTGAAGTTTATTGCGAGGATTGCTTAAAAGATAACTTTAGAAAATTTGCGACAAGTGATTAATTAATGAAAGGGATGGTTTTTTGAGAACTTTAAATGAGGTTCAATG
>JAEWWM010000032.1 GCA_023458915.1 Bacillota bacterium | reverse complement strand
TTTGGAAGACCTACTATCCCTATTTTCATTGCATCCTCCCAATATAAGTTTTAAAGCTTTACATAATAATAACCACTCAAGGCTTTTTTATCAATAAAAACCGAGCTTTAAAATTTTGTTTATTTTCCTATATTGACATTGAACAAAAATATAAGTATAATTTATCACATATAAGACAAAATGAATATAATTTTAGATATTTTTGAATACACAACTTGAATATTTTAATGAAATTTAACTAAATGAGGTGCAAAGCATGGAAAAATTAACTAAAATAGAAGAGATTTTTCAAAAAATTTTAAATGACAGCAGTCAAGTGCAGGAATTATTAAAGCAAGAAACTGTGGATGATATGTACAGTTTTATTCTTACAAAAGATAACACTATTTCAAAAGATGATTTTGACGCGTTTATTGCTGAAATGCTTGAAAACTATAAACTAAATTTAACTACCAGCGAACTCAGCACTGAAAATCTAGGAAATATAGCCGGTGGAATAAATATTGGTACAAAATTATCTGCGGCTGCGCTGTCTATACTGACAATGATGCCTGGAATGGCTAGTGCAGCAGAGCCTAATAAAGCCGGACAAGCCGCACCAACAAGCAGCAGCACCAGCGTTATTAAACAAGACAAAAGTAAAATAGATTCTGCTGCAGAATCTACGGCTAATTGGTTTGAGCAAAAAGGATGGGCTAAAACTGCAAATTGGATTAGAAACAATCCAAAAATGATCGCAATAATACCATCTATTGCAGCAGTTGTTATAGCTGCTGCCGGCGTAAGTATAGGTGTAGCTGTGCATAGGCATAATAAATCAAGAGAAATATCCATGGAGGACTTTGTGCCACTGAATCCTAGCTCGTCTTCAAGCACGAGTTTGCAAACTGCATCTAGCATACCGTCGCCACTAACTGCATCCACTGTAACCAATTTATCCACACCATTTAGCCCAACTGATGGTCCTTTGCGGCTTCCACCACCGCCAACGCAAATCACTTCTAGTTCGTCTTATGATGAGTTAGATGATAGGTACGAAGATGCAATAGATGATATTATTGATGATAAATCAGGTACGAGTTCGCAAACTGCATCTAACTTGCCGTTGCCGCTATCGCTGACCACTTCAGTAATTAATACACCTTCGGCAGCTCCAACGATACTTCCGCCGACGCCAACCCAACAATCAACATCAACAACCAGCACAACATCGGCGCAATCAACATCTAACGTACCGCCGCCGCTGTCGCAAGTAAATACTCCCCCTGGCGATCTTAGCGAAAGCACTATCGCCGCGCTACCGCCGGCGCCACAAACTTCTGGCTCATCTTCTAGTATGAGTTCGCAAACTGCATCTAACTTGCCGCCAACGCTGACTCAGTCCTTTGTAGCCGGCTTTCCTAATATACCTTCATCAACATCTTCAACACCTAGCCAGGCTAGTCCGCTGAATCCGCCTCCTTTACTAGCTCAAGCAAAGAGTGAATCAGTGCCTACATCGCCACCAATATCAGCTTCAACAATTGCTGAAACAGCGCCAACTACTTTTAACTCGTCTCCCTTTATAGCAGCACAAATGCTTCGAAAATTAAATACTTCTCCACCGCCGACATCACAAACTCCCAGCTCACCTTCGTCTTCAAGTTCTTCAACTACACCTACGTCAAGTATATTAACAGCCGCTCGTAGTAATCTTAATCATGTGGAAAATAAAAACAAAGAAAAACCATTTACACTTACACCTGCACAGCAACAGATAGTTGATCGACGAAAAGAATTAGGAACTTCATTTATTAGCACGGCAAAAAATACTTCTCTTCCACAGCCAACTGTTCTCCCCCTTCCACCAGCTGTTCAACGAGCACAAAATGACAGCGCAAATGCCACTCCTGCAATAATGAAGAAAATAGATAACCTTTCCGATTCAAAATTTGGCAACACATCAGATGATCTTACTGGCAGCTTTGCCATAACCCAATCAATGATGGACCGTGATAAAAACGATCCTCTTATAGGTAAGACCGAAGAACAGAAAAAGGCAATATACAATTACGCGCAGAAGCGCGGTGGGCTTATTGATCTTACTACTGATCTTATTACGCCTGGTAGTAACAAACCACCCGTAGTGCTAACACGACCACAACAACAAACGCCAAGTTCTCAAACTCCATCTAAATCAGCGCAACCGCAAGGTGTAGTAACGATAAGAGATAATTATGACCCAAATGCAGCAAGTAGTCCCCTACAGGCACCGATATCACAGTCAATAATTAACACAAATAATCCTGGTCAAAATCCAACTAAACCAGATTCCCCGCCTAAAAGTAATGAGAAAATTTACAAGCAAATTTAGGATTAAAGAATGAACATCTTTAAAGAGAACAGAACTGAAAAAATTTTAATAAGTACGGCTCTTATTATGTTTGCAGCAATTATTGGTTACAATGCGTTTTTTGTTCCTGAAATGCCGACTGTAACTCAAAATAATGGTAATATTATTTCAAAAAAAACCAGTAAAGACATTAAGCCCGCTAAAAATAATAATAGCGGGCTTATAAATCTGAACACAGCTTCGGAGAGCGATCTTATCGACAATCTCAACGGAGTTGGCCCCGTTATGGCAAAAAGAATAATTTCATACCGCGAAACTCATGGCGGTTTTTCATCTGTAGAGGAACTTATGAACATAAAAGGAATCGGCGAGAAAGTATTTGCTAAACTTAAAGATAATGTAACCGTTTAAAATCTATTATTATTTTCGGGAATATTAATAGGATCAGATGGCTTTACCGGTTTGAATTGACTGGACTCCTCTGGTTGCGGTTGCACATGTTGATTGCTCAGCGAATCTAATATGTGCAGTAAGTCCTCTGTTTGCCCATTCATCACTCGTGTTTTCTCGTTTAGAAAATTTATTAATTTTACAAAATAATTTGCATCGCCAAGCTTTCTAAAAATAGTATATCCATAAAATGTATTAATTGCTCCCCACTTTTCAAGGAGACAAATCTCATTAAAAGGCATTACTTGGACAACATTAGCAAAATCTAAAATAGCTTGGCTGTGGGTCTTCTGGGCATTATTATAAAATTTTTTGACATCATCTGGAGCATTTTGAATACCGCCTTTTACTGATTTATAAATGCTACAGAAAGCCTTACAGAGATCCTCGCGAGCATTTTTAAAATTTTCAATTGCCTGATTCACTATAATTAAACGTTCCTTTTTTAATTTATCATTTTTAGCACTACTGCTATTACTGCTACTGGTGGTATTATTGGTAGTAGTGCCAGTAGTTATAACTCTAGATCTACTAAACATAGCCGATACTTCCGTTTGCGACATGGTTAATGTACACAAAACTGCGGAAATGGCTACTAATAGTATTTTACTTTTTGATTTCGCTCTTTTAGCAATCACCATGTTCATTTGATTAAAATTACCAAGTTTTTTCATAAATTCCTTTAGCTCCATTCATTCTTATTTTTTAACTATCCTGTAAATTTTATTAAAAACCTCCTAAAAAGCCTCATATCTTTTAAGAAATTTTTTTAAGTTAGATCAAATATCAGTGTTGGTTTGAACTGCTTGAGCTACTACTTGCTTGTTCCGTGTTTGGTAAGTTTTTTTTCAGTTGGTTCAGTATATTTAATAATCTTTCAATTTCTTTTTTTAAAACTTTTATTAAATTTTCAAAATAACCTGCACTACCAATTATAAATTTTCTATTAATATCAAAATTACAACTTTTACTAGTGGTAATTGTATCATAAATTGCTTCATAAGCTTTATTATACTTTATGTAAATAGGGTCGGTACTTCTTTCTATATCACAGACCTCATTAAAAAGAGCAAACCATTCATAGCAATTGTTGCCGTAAGCTATAGCGCTAAATCCGATGGCTCTAGCTAAGTTGTCTACGGCTTTTTTCATAACTATGTCGCAAGCATTTCTTGTCTGCATATTGAAATAACGTAAAATATCAGTAACATTACAAAAAGCATCCTGAAATTTTAGAATTGCACGGGTTACAAAATATAAAATTTTACCTTCTAATTTTATATTTTCTCCACTACTTGGTATCTTGTATAATAAGTTTCTTATTTCTTGTGATTCTAATTTTAACAAGATAGTATTGCTATCATCAACTTTTTCTAATAATTTCTGAAGTTCCCGGGTCTGTTCTTCTATAATTTGAGTTCGCTTTTCTAAAGCTTTTACACATTCTTCACTGCCAATTTCATATATTTTATTACCAATTATATTATTTTTGATATCAATAAACGATTCATTACAAGATTCAACATCGAAGTCTATTACAACAACATTAGCTTGAGTGAAAACTTTAGCATTGATTTCATTTAATGTTCCGCGAGCATCAGTGCCCATCGCTACTTTTCTGAGGTAATTGTAAATTTTACAGTAAGTATCGTAGGCATTTTTAAAACTTTGAATTGCTTGATTTGCGCAGGCCACTGAAGTAGTAGCATATGAAGTGGTGTTATTATTAGTTTCATCATCCTTCCCCGCAGATACCTTCGATTGTGCTATTGTTAATGTGTATAGAATCGCAGCAAAACTTGCTAATATTATTTTTCTTTTTGATTTCGCTTTTTCAGCAATTATACCCATTCGCTCAAATTTGCTCCATTCCGTAACTTTACCATATTATTTTTTTAACTGTAACATAAAGTTTATTAAAAATCTAGGCTTTTAATATCTTTTAAAAAAATTTTCACTTTTGAATATTTTTTTAATTTATTTTAAATTTTTTTATTTAATGATTTACAATTAGAGTTGTTTTTAAGTGAAATAAACTGTATAATAAAGATCAGTGTCTGATACACTAGCCGTGCGGGTGTGGCGGAATTGGTAGACGCGCCAGGTTTAGGTCCTGGTAGTTTATGCTGTGCAGGTTCGAGTCCTGTCACCCGTACCATTGTATTAGTTTTTTATTGAATTACAAAAAAGCAATAAAGTAAAATATTAATAATAAAAAGTAAGGTAAATGTTTTATGAATTTTTTTCTAAATAAAAAAACTGCAAAATTATGGATCATTGGCGGGGTAGGAATAGTTGTTGGAATACTAATAATTGGGTATTGTCAAATACTCACAAACCCTAAAAAGCGGGTAATCCAAAACAATGATACGGAGATAATATCTCTCTTAAAAGAAATTTATAACGAAAATTTAATTGGGAAAGAGTATGAACGGGAAATAATCGAAATCATAAGCCAAAGGCTAAATGCTGCTGAAAAATATAATCGCAGCAGGGCCGCGGCAAATATGGACAATTTTTTTGACGGCGTAAAAAATGAACAAAACACTTTTGAAAAAATTTATAATGAAAATTATTGGGGTTCATCTGAATCAAGGTCAGGTGGTGGCTCTAGTGTGGAAAGCACACAAAATGTCGCCGCTTCATTGCCTAAAATTTGGGGAAAATATAATATTAAATCATTTTTAGATGTTCCTTGCGGAGATTATAACTGGATGAAAAACGTCGATAAAAAAAATATCAAATATATCGGCGGAGATATTGTACCGAAAATGATTGAAGTTAATAATAAAAAGTTTAAAGACGCCAATGTTTCGTTTGAAGTCATTGATATAACCTCAAATAAAATTCCAAAAGTAGATATGATTTTTTGTAAAGACTGTCTACAACATCTTTCTGATGAAAATGTTGAAAAGGCACTCAAAAATTTTAAAGAAAGCGGTTCAACTTATTTACTTGTAACTTCATATCCCTTAACTTTAGAAAATTGGAATATATCCAACGGAGGATATCGTCCTTTAAATTTATTAAAAGCACCGTTTAATTTTCCAATATCGTCCTGTCTGGAAAAAATTTCAGAAGTAAAAAAAGACGGGAATGAATTAGACAAAATTTTGTATTTGTATAGATTAAATGATTT
>JAEWWM010000031.1 GCA_023458915.1 Bacillota bacterium | reverse complement strand
TTTTGTTTTTATTTTTATCAACCGTGCTTACAATATCTCCACTTGGCATTAGATGCTGAAGAATTTTGAACGCTTCGTTTACGTCTCCGCCGTTTGAATTTCTCAGGTCAATTATTAGTTTATTTATTCCTTCGGAAGATGCTGAATTAAGGCCATCTATAAAAAAATTAGAAGCGTTGTTCCCCAAGTTTCTGCAGCGTATGTAACCTAAATCGTCATTTAGTTCATTATATTCCACATCAGAAGCTATTCCACCTTTGCTCTTAGAATAATCATCGTATTCTTTCTTACTTAAAAATTTGCAATTTTCATCGTCAAGCCCGTTGGTGTAGCCCTTACATAAACCACTTATAAGGCTAACTTCATTAATTTCCGCAATATATTCTTTACGAATATTATAATCAATTTCACTAAGAGCCGAGTACATTTTTTGCTTTTCCTGTGTATATGAAACCACGTTATTGAACTTGTCCATCGCTATTTTGTAGCCTAGTGAGTACACAAAAGCAGCAATAACAAAAAGCGCGGCTATAACAAAACCTATGGGAATTTTTCTGTTAAAAAATTTCGGATACTTTGTTTGCAATTATTTTCTCCCCTTCAAAAATCAAATTAAAAATATTCTAATAAGAAAGTATTTCTCTCGGATTTCTCCTAATTCCATTTACTCTGTATTCAAAATGAAGATGCGGTCCAGTTGAAAGACCCGTATTACCTATATTCCCTATTACTTGTCCTGCAGCAACCTGCTTGTCCACCGAAACATTTACATTACTAAGGTGACCATATAAAGTACATACTCCATTACCGTGGTCTATAATAATGTAATTGCCGTATCCACCGCCGTAACCATCAGTATTAGCCAAAATCACTGTACCGGATGCTGAAGCAACAACGGCCGCACCATAAACTCCTCGTCCGGCTATATCAACAGCACCGTGGACATGAGCTCTGTGTTCAGTGTCACTAAAGCCTGACGTGATTTTGTAAAAACCAGGAACAGGCCACAAAAATGTACCATTATGAACAGGCTTGTCCGAAAGAGGAGGTTTACCTTCAGCCGCTCTTTTACGCGCTTCTTCCTCTTGCTTACGTTTTTGTTCTTCGTAATATTTTTTAATTTGGTCGTCGATCGCTTTTATTTCCGCGGCATTTTGATCTAATTCGCGTTTTGCTTCTTTTTCCTCTTCTTGATGTTCAGAAAGCAATTTTTCGCTTTCATCGAGCAGAACCTGATGTTCAGCACGAGTTTTTTCCAGCTCTGTTTTTTCTTGTTCTTGATCCTTTTTATCTGCCATTATTTCTTGTTGCTTTTTTTCAATATTAGAGATGTCACTATTTAAGTCATCTATAAGTTTTTGTATTGTCTGACTTACTGAACGTGCCATATCAACTTTATCAACAAAATCTGTAAAATCTTTTGCGCCTAAAATTATGTCGAGCGTAGATGTATCGCCTGCAACATAAATTGAAGCTAGGCTTTTTTTCAAAACGTTAATTTTTTCTTTCATTTTTTCCTTGATCTCAGTTATTTGTTTCTGAAGGTCAAGAATTTTATTTTCAAGGTTGTTTATGTATTTATTTGAAGTATCTATCTGACTTTGCACTACTTGAATTTTCTTATCTAGCGCAGATTTATTTTTTGCTTCTTTTTGAACTTCAGCTGAAGCGGAGTTTAGCTCTTTGGCAAGCTCTTTTTTGCGTTTTTGAAGCTCTGCTTTTGAACTTTGCTTCTCTGCTATATTTACTGCTGCCATAGTTACAGGAGCGTAAATATTACCCAAAAATATGCCACTAGATAATGAAATTAGAGCAAAATTCTTTAAAATTTTTTTACCATGCAACAACGTCTCCACCCTCTTTCTTTAGGTAGCGTCTTATGGATACAATTCCCCCGGTAGCTCCTAAAAATATTCCAGATGCCAAAAAGTAAATCAGAATTTCCCACTGAATGTTTTTAAAACGCATGCTGTAAAATGGTATTATCCCGCCAATTACGCTTAAAATGCCATCGTAAGTGAAACTCAAAATCACTGTGGATATGATCGCCGCGATGCAACCAATTATAATGCCTTCAATAATAAACGGGGTTTGTATAAACCCGTTTGTAGCGCCGATCGATTTCATTATGCTGATTTCAAATCTGCGATTATGCATTGTAATTTTTATTGTATTTGAAATTATGAAAAGCGATACAATTCCAAGCAAGCAAACTATCCAAACGCCGGAAACCGCCGCAATTTTGTTAAGGTTAGAAAGTTTTTGAGCGGTTTCGCTCCTATCACTCACTGATTCTACATTATTAATTGCTTTAAGCTCAGCAACAGTTTGTCCATAAAGCGATAGGCTTTTCATAGTAACATGATACGCTTCAGGGAATGGACTACCACCCTCCTTGACAACTTCATAAAGGTCACCAAGAACATCTTTATATTTTTCAGCAGCCTGCTCACTTGAATAATATTCGTAACTTCTAATATTCGAAATTTTTTCAATTTCTTTGCTGACAGTTACAACTTCTTCCGAGCTTATGCCTTTTTTTAAAAACACATTTATGTTGTTTTGATTTTCTATGGATTTAAGAGCCTGGTTGAGATTTAAAGATAAAAGAACCGCACCGCCGGTTAAAATCATGCAACACACCATAACAAGCACGGACGCCGCAGACATTACACCATTAGTCCAAACGTTTTTAAAACCCTCTTTTAAGAAATATTTCGCAGAATATGTATTCACTTTTGTTCACCGCCCAATTCGTAACTATCGACGTTGTCCGTGTCAGTTTTTATTTTACCTTCAGAAATTTCAACAACCCTAAAATTAAAGCGTTTAACTATGGTCATATCATGCGTTACCATAATAACGGTTGTGCCGCATTTGTTAATTTGACTCAAAAGATCAACAATTTCATAAGACATTGAGGGGTCAATGTTTCCCGTAGGCTCGTCCGCAATTATAATGCTCGGATTATTAACAAGTGCTCTTGCGATACCCACTCTTTGCTTTTCTCCACCGGAAAGTTCCGATACTTTTCTCCTTGCTTTGTCGCTCAAATCAACTAAACTTAAAACATAGGGCACACGCTTTCTTATATCGCGTAATTTGGAGCCTACGGCGTGCATAGCAAAGGCAACGTTTTCAAATACCGTCATTTTTTCAAGAACTCTGAAATCCTGGAAAACAATGCCCATTTTCCGGCGAAGGTAAGGAATTTTTTTTCTTTTCATTGATGTTAAATCAACGCCGTTTATAATTATTTTTCCGTTGGTAGATTCTTCTTCTTTTGTTAAAAGTTTAAGAAAAGTGCTTTTACCTGACCCAGAAGGCCCAACGATAAACACAAACTCGCCGTCAGAAATTGTAAGATTTACATTATAAAGTGCCTCAGAACCGTTGCCGTAAGCCTTGCTAACGTTTATAAACTTTATCATAGTATCTCCTAATAGTGAATGTGTTGCCAGTATAATATTCGGCAACACATTTTTTCTGAATATTCTAAAAATACGCTAAATATACACAAAGTTTTTACGCTTTTTAATGCTGTGTTACTGAATTATTTAAAGATGCAATATCACAAAAAACGTTACGATTTTTTAAAATTTAACAGGACTGGACATCAAATATTTTTTAACCATTAAAGCTACTTTAAATACTATAGCATCTTCAAATTCACGAAGATCTAAGCCCGTAATTTTTTTGATTTTTTCAAGCCTGTATACAAGAGTGTTACGATGCACAAATAATTTTCTGGAAGTTTCGGAAACGTTAAGACTGTTTTCGAAAAACTTTTGTATTGTAAAAAGAGTTTCATGGTCTATAGATTCGATTGAACCTTTTTTGAAAACTTCTTTTAAGAAAGTTTCACAAAGAGTTGTCGGAAGCTGGTAAACAAGGCGAGCAATTCCCAAATGCTCATAAGTAATTACATTTTTTTCAGTATCGAACACTTTGCCGACTTCAATTGCAGTTTGGGCTTCTTTAAAAGACCTTGCAAGCTCTCTAATTCCGTTTACAACAGTACCAATACCAACAACGCAGTGAGTATAATACTCGCCCGATAAAGTATCAACTATTGAAGCGGCCAATTTTTCTAGTGATTTGATATCAGTGTCTTTATGTATTTCTTTAACAATAGCAACATCGGTCTCGTTTATGCTTACAACAAAATCTTTTGTTTTGTTCGGAAAAAGTCCTTGAATAATTTCATAAGGCGAAACATCCGTTTTTGAGGTTATTTTAACCATCATGCACACCCTGTTGACGTCAGCATTAAACCTTAGCTCTCTGGCTTTAAGGTAAACATCGCCGGGTAAAATATTATCGAGCAGTACATTTTTAATAAAATTAGCTTTATCATGTTTTTCATCATGATGCTGTTTTGCGCTGTTCATCGCAACTGATAAAATAACTGCATCTCTTCTCGCCAATTCATCAGTTCCGGCAACAAAAACCGCAAATTCAGGTCGTGTCTGACTCCCAAAGGATTTGTACGTAAAACTGTCTATTACAGAAGCTTTACCAATAGGAAGCGCTCCTGATTTAACAGCGCTCATAGTCTCCCCGACTTTTGCGGGATCACTGCATGCAACAATAACAAAAGAATCGTCAACGACGCCTATAATCCTATCCATTACTTCCGTAGTTTGATGTATTATATTTTGGAACAATCTGTTAGACATAACATACCTCTTTCCTTAATTATCAACATATTTGAAAATATTTGAGTAAGAAGATGAATAAAATGTAAATTCTTTTATTGATTATATACAATTAATTAAATTTTTGCAATACATTCCCCCTCGATTATTAAGAAGTTATGATAAAAATTATATTTTTTATATTATTTAGTAAACAATTCACAAAATTATAGTAATTTCTTATTTTTGAATATATTACTTCAAAGAATATTCAATAAACAAAAATAGGCAAATTAATCACAAAACAATTAATCTGCCTATTAATCATCTTCTCTATACGAGTTAGACAATTTCCCTCATTAATACGTGGGCGATGGTTCAAAATTATTAATCACTAGTATACGGAAGTAAAGCTAAGTAACGTGCACGCTTAATTGCTGTTGTGAGGTCACGCTGGTGTTTTGCGCAAGTACCAGTAACTCTACGGGGCAATATTTTAGCCCTTTCGGAAATAAAACGCCTAAGTTTCCCGAATTCTTTATAATCTATACCAGTGAAAGACTTATCTGCGCAAAAATTGCAAACTTTTCTTCTCATTTTGCGCATGTTGCGGCTATCGCGTCTTTCGTTCTTTTCGTTTCTTTCTGCCAATTAGTTTCCCTCCAATTTTATTCAAAATTTTAATTTTTGATGTTAAAACGGCAAATCATCATCAGATTCTATTGTCTGAAAATCGCTATCGGCTCCGCTAGAATACGCAGCCATATTTTCATTTGCCTTCTGAGAATATTCTTGCTCTGGGGAGCCACTTTCTTTTTTGGACTCCACAAATTGTAAGTCATTTGCGACAATTTCAAAAGCTTTACGTTTATTGCCCTCTTTATCCTGATATGATCTTGTTTGAATTGAACCTTCCACGGCGATTAAATTGCCTTTTTTAAAATATTTACAAACAAATTCAGCTGAGTTTCTCCATGCAACAATATCGATAAAATCAGTTTGTTTTTCTTCGCCAGGTTTTGAAAATCTACGGTTAATAGCAATTGTGAATGATGTGACGGCAATATCATTCGGTGTATGTCTAAGTTCAGGATCAGCGGTAAGCCTTCCGGTTAGCACTACAACATTTAACATTATTTTCGTCACTCCAAATTAAAATTTTTTAACAATTAAAGACCTTAAAACACCGTCAGTTATCTGACTTATGCGGTCAAGTTCTTTTGGAAATTCTGACGTGCTTAAAAATTCAAATAAAACGTATTCGCCTTCGGATTCTTTATTTATTGGATAAGCGAGTCTTCTTTTTCCCCATTTGTTCACTTTAGTCAGTTCTGCATTAGCTTCTATTAATTCTTTTAATTTGTTAATTAGTTCTTCAGAATTTTCACCAAGCTTCACTGAAACAACCAACATAAACTCGTAGGAATGTTTCATCTCTACCATTTCTTATGGCACCTCCTTTTGGACTTATGACCTTGCTGGTTTCAACAAGATAAGGAGTTAGTTTTTTAAATAAAATGACTAACTTTAGTGATTTTAACATCTGAGGCGTTTTTAGTCAACTGGAACTTAGCTTTTGTTGAAATATGCTTAAAATTAATTAACAAGTTTATAATATATTTTCGCAAATATATTATAAAAATAATAAAGAACAACAATATGTAACAAACAGCTTATAAATTGAGTAAGCCTTACAAAGTTTGCCGTTTTACATAAATTGGCATTGATATTTATTAAATAAAAACATAAAATAAAATTAATCTTAGTAATAAGATAAGTTAATATATAATAATGCACAAACTTAACAACACTTGGAGAAAATTTTATGAAATGTTTTCAAAAGATAAACAAAATTTTATTATTCGCTGTTATGTTTTTATTTTTAGGAACAAACGCTTTGTGTGGACATCGTACATATTTAAATATAGATGGCATAAAATTTTCGTTTGTAAATAAAAAAGACTTAGAAAGACAAGCCAGTGAAGTTAAGTCTTCACTCGCACATCGATTGGCTGAAAATCCGAAAAATATTCCATACATAATTACAGGGGGAAAATATTTATCTGTTCCCCACACTAACGGGTATGAATCACATCATTTGATTTCTGCAGCTTTTTGCAGAAAATATCCTGGGATTATAGAAGCCAAAAACGCTCCCGCTGTTCTAATACTTAAACAACTACATTTTTTAACAGGAAGTTATGGCGGAAAAAGTGAAGCGTACCTAAAAAAAGAGGAAGAAGCTTATAAAAACGGCGGAATAGAGGCAGTTTTAAAGCTTGGAGTAAACGATCTGTATAGCGCCATTGAATCATACATAGTAAAATACTATCTTGATGTATCAACGTCTACAATGCCAAATTCCCAGCACATTGAAAATTCCAAAAAATTATTACCCCCAAGCCCAAATAAATTTTCACCCATTAAACACGCATATGAGGCATTACCGCTTTATAAATCTCATGAAAATCAATCAGAATTTAATGTTTTAAAGTATCCAGTATATTATTATTAACGCAATAAATAGAACTTTGATATGATGCATGTAATTGACTAACCTAATAATATAAATATATAGATATGATAAAAATAATTAATCTTGAAAAGCACTTCGGGAATTTGCATATTTTAAAAAATATAAATTTAAAAATTTCACAGGGTGAAAAAGTAGTTATTCTCGGACCATCAGGTTCCGGGAAAAGTACGCTTGTGCGATGTATAAATCTTTTAGAAAAACCGTCGTCAGGCAAAATTTTTATAGATGACATCGAAATCACCGCACCTAATGTACAGGTTAATAAAATAAGACAATCCATTGCAATGGTTTTTCAAAATTTTAACCTGTACCCGCACAAAACTGTTATTGAAAATTTAACACTTGCTCCTGTTAAAGTCCAAAAAATAAAAGAAAAAGAGTCAGTAGAAAGTGGTATGGCCTATCTTAGAAAAGTCGGACTTGAAGATAAAGCCAACTGTTATCCGAGCCAGCTTTCTGGAGGACAGAAACAAAGGGTTGCTATTGCTAGAGCGCTAAATATGCACCCGAAGGCTATACTATTTGATGAACCTACATCATCGCTTGATCCAGAAATGATTCAAGGTGTGCTGAATGTTATTGCCAAACTCGCAAGCGAAAATATAACCATGATAATTGTCACGCACGAAATGCGCTTTGCACGTCAAGTTGCCGACAGAATCATTTTTATGGACAACGGCGAAATAATTGAAGAAAGTGAACCAAATAATTTTTTTAATAATCCTCAACATAATCGGGCAAAGCAGTTTTTAAGCAAAATTATCAGGTAACAGGAGAAATATATGTGAAAAAATCAGTTTGGTTTTTTATATTGATTGCATTTTTGTGCCTGATTTTTATGTTTATATTTATTTTTAAAAAACATAATGATAACCAAAATTTAGTTAACTTAAGCGATTCAAGCGAATGCCAGAAAGTCAATGATATAAAAAAAAGAGGATATTTAAAAGTTGGTATAAAAGTTGACGTTCCGAAATTTAGCTTTCTTGACCCTGAAACTAACCGTGAAGAAGGTTTTGAGCCTGATTTGGCCAGAGCTATTGCTATAAAAATGTTGGGAAGCGAAAATGCAATAAAATTTAGACCTATAACTCCTAAAACAAGAGGTCCGCTGCTCGACAACAATGAGCTTGATTTTGTAATAGCTACATTTACAATAACCGAAAAACGCAAGCAATCCTACAATTTTACAGAACCGTATTATACAGATTATATAGGATTTTTAGTGAATAAAAATTCAGATTTAAGGTCAGTTAATGATTTTCTCGGAAAGATTATTGGTGTATCGCAATCCACTCCAACCAAAGCTTGTTTGCAAAAAAAATCTCAAGAGCTGAGGATAGAACTTAAATTCGCGGAATATACGAGCTATCACGAGCTAAAAGTTGCACTTGCAACAGGACGAATTGATGCGTTTAGCGCTGATAAATCAATTTTACACGGATACCAAGACGAAAACACTGTTATCTTAAATGATGTTATTTGCAAGCAAGACTATGGCGCAGCATGCAAACTTGAAAATAAAGTTTTTTGTGAATATCTTAACAAAATTATAGGTGAAATCAAAAACGAAGGGCTGCTTGAAAATCTGATTAAAAAATGGGGGCTGGAATCAAATGGAAATTAGTTTTTTTGATTCAGGGCCTTTCGCTCTTTTTAAGTGGGAAGCATTGTTTAGTAATATTAACTGGTTTTTGGAGGGATTTAAATATACATTTTTAATCTCTGCCTACGCTTTATTTTTAGCGCTTACTTTGGGAATAACTTTCGGAGTAATTCTAACAAGCAATATAAAAATTTGGAAATCTATGATTAAAATTTACGTAGAATTTACGCAAAACACACCACTATTGATTCAAATTTTATTCTTATTTAATTGCCTTCCACTGCTTGGAATCAAACTAAATGTAACTTTTATCGGAATTGTTGGTGTTGGATTTTATCATGGCGCTTATATTACTGAAGTCATTAGAAACGGAATATATTCCATTAATAAAAAGCAGTTTGATGCAGCATATTCTCAGGGGTTTAATTATTGGCAGACGATGCGTTATATCGTTTTGCCGCAAGCGTTTAAGGCAATTTTGCCGCCACTAACAAATCAGATCACTACGCTTATAAAAAACACAGCTGTGATTTCGATAATCTCCGGCGCGGATGTAATGTTTGTTGCAAATTCATGGTCTGGAGAAAATCTTTACTATGGTCCCGCTTATGTAGCGGCAGGAATGCTTTACTTTACGCTGTGTTTCCCAATAAATCAAATTTTAAGAAGGTTAGAGAAGTCTCTAAAATATTGAGTAGGAGTGCAAAATCCGCATGACCGAAATTTTTACACCAAATAATCTTTTTTTTATCGCAAAAAGTTTGGGCAAAACTTTGTTTATAGTTATGTGCTCACTGGCGCCGAGTTTGATACTCGGTACTGCACTGGCTCTCATGATGCAGTCACATAATAAATTCACAAAAAATATATCAGTAACTTTCATAAATATTGTGAGGAATATTCCGAATTTGCTGTGGATATACGTCGTGTTTTTACTTTTTAAACTTAGTTCAAATTTAACGGGGATTGTAAGCTTTACTCTTTTTTCATCAGCCGCATTTGCAGAAATCGTGCGTGGAGGGCTATATTCTGTAGATGACTCTCAAATGGAAGCAGCACACTCGCAAGGATTTAGCTACTTCCAAAGTCTTTGCTATATAATTTTGCCGCAAGCATTTAGAAAATGCCTTATAACGCTCTCTTCTCAAATAATCACTATAATAAAAGACACGAGTCTTTTATGGTCTGTCGCCGCAATACAAGAACTGACCGGAAATGTTACAATACTTATGAATAAATACCATAGCACAATGCAAATATTCACATTATATGGTGTTTTAATGGTGATATATTTTATGGTAAATTTTGCAGTATCAAATTTTTTTAGATATCTAAAACGCCTTTATATTACCAAATAAAGTAAAACCCCTAAAAAACTTAAGTTTTTGGAGGTTGCACATTTTTTGGAATAATTCTCCGCTTTCAGACGGAAGTGATTAAATATATCTACTTAACCATTACTTACTCCTTAGATATACTTTTTCAATTTCTGCGGTTAGTTCGATTATTTCCCTTCTTATTCTTGCAAATTCATCTTTAATTCTTTTGTCATCCAGCACTGCGCCAATTGTAAGTTTACTAAATGTAGCTTTTGAAGCTTTATTACAAGCTTCCGCTAGCCCATCTAAGTTTCTGCATATCGAAACCATTAATTCAGTATCATTACCTTCGTCTTTTTTTGTAATTTCGCTTAAGAGTTTGACAAATTTAAATATTTCATCCAAATATGGTTTACTTTTACTTTTCTCCGACTCCTCTCTGCGGTTCTGGAAAATTAAATTGCCTAGTTTCAAAAATTCACTGTTAACATTTTTTATTATATTATCGTACTTTTTTTGTTTTTCCGATTCTTCTTTACTTTTTGCATATTTTTTCACTGCATCTATTGATTCTTTAAAATTAACATCTTTAATTTTTTCATAAAAATTATTTCTTTTCTTTTTAGCTAGTAAATTTATCATGTTTTGCTCCCCCTTAATATTAATGTATCTTCTTGATCTCATTTACTAAAATCTTTAGATCTTTCTCTAATCTTGTAAATTCTTTCTTAACTCTTTTGTCGTCTAACACTGCACCAATTGTGAAGTTACTGAATTTAGCATTTGCGGCTCTTTTACAAACACCTTCTAAATACTCTAAACCTTCACCTAATCTAGAAATCGTAAGCATTCTTCTATTATAATCAGATGCTTTTTTATAACCAGAACCGCTATTTGTAGCGGTGTGTAATCTTTCGGCAGCTCCTTTTATTTCCCTCAAATATTTATTGCTTTCACTTTTTTCATCTGTTTTTTTATCTCTAAACATAATTGCCAAAAATAATTTTGTAGTTGCAATATTAATCTCTTCTAGTAACTTCTCGTATGCTTCTGCATTTTTTGGTTCAGCTGCATATTTTTCTGCCGCTTCTATTGCGTACTTAAAATTAATTCCTTTAATTTCGTTATAAAATCCATCTCGTTTCTTTTTAATTGCTAATGGATTTGTCATATTTAATTCCTCCTTTTTAATAAATAAACGAATTTTTGTATATATTATACATTAAATAATATTTTTGTCTACATATTTTTATAGATTTTGCTATTTTAAAAATAAAAAATAGCTCTAAAAGCTAATTTTTTATATATGAATTATTTAATTTTTTAAACCACGCTTAAATGTGGGAACTATTCTCAAGAGCATTTTTTCAATTTCTTCGCTGTTACCGGAATTGCATATTTTTTTAAGCTCTGAAAGTTCATTTTTGAAATTTTCAGAATCAAACTCGATTGGACTACCAATATAAATTTTCTTGCTTTTTGTTTTGCGAATTCCTTCTTCATCCATCAAAAGCTCTTCAAAAAGCTTTTCTCCCGGGCGAAGACCGGTATATTCGATTTTAATATCTTCATGGGGAACAAAACCAGAAAGCCTTATTAAATTTTCAGCCAAATCTTTTATTTTAACTGGCGCACCCATATCAAGAACGAATATTTCTCCTCCTTGCGCAAGTCCACCAGCTGTTAAAACTAGAGAAACTGCTTCTGGAATTGTCATGAAATACCTTATTATTTCCGCATGTGTAACTGTAATAGGGCCCATTTTTTTAATTTGTTCCTCGAAAAGAGGAATAACTGATCCATTTGAACCAAGAACATTTCCAAACCGAACGGCAACAAATTCAGTTTTGCTTTCTTTATCTTTTAGCTGAACTAACATTTCACAAATTCTTTTTGTAGCACCCATGATATTAGTCGGATTTACAGCTTTATCGGTTGATATTTGAACAAATTTTTGAGTTTTATATTTGTCTGCACATTCTATTAAATTAAGTGTACCAAAAACATTGTTTTTAACTGCTTCTTCTGCATTTTTTTCCATAAGTGGAACATGTTTATGTGCCGCTGCATGGAAAACAACATCTATATTTTCTTTTTCAAAAATATTTTCAAGCTCTTTTTTATCGCAAATTGTTGCAATTTCAATTGATAAATTAAGAGAGCTACCATACTTCATTTTAAGTTCCTGCTGAATTTCATAGGCGTTATTTTCATAAATATCGAGAATTATCAGCTTTTTTGGGGCAAGTTCAGCTATTTGCCGACAAAGCTCTGCACCTATTGACCCACCACCACCGGTTACAAGTATAGTTTTATTCGTAAGATATCCGCCATACTGACGCTTATCAAAAATAACTGGCTCACGACCAAGAAGATCCTCAACTTTAATTTTTCTAATTGCGGAAGTTATGGAACTTCCAGACGTCATTGCCTCGTACATATTTGGTATAATTTTAACTTCTAAATTAGTTTTTGCGCATATGTCTAAAATGCGTCTTCTTTCCGCCGGTGAAATAGCAGCTATTGCAAAAAGAATAACTTCAACATCAAATTTTTTGCATATTTTCGGAATTTCTTCAGTTGAACCTTCAACTTTTACACCTAAAATTTTTCTGCTGATTTTTTCATTGTCGTCATCCACAATTGCAACAGGAAGGTACTCATTTGCAGAATTTTTAAAAATTTCACGAAGAAGAAGCACGCTCGATTCCCCACCACCAACAATTAGCATTCGTTTTTTGTTAGCAGTGTCTTCAGTTGAAACATTATCGATAAGCCTATTTATTCTATAAAGTATTCGAAATACAAATATACTAAGTACTGAAGTTAAAAGGAAAATAAAATACATTCTTGCGCTAACTTTCATCCCACAAAACATGGTTACAATAAAAAACAAAAAATTTGCCGAAAATGTTGCGATCCCGGCATAAAAAAAATCTTCAATATCAGCGTAGCGCCAGATTCTGTCATAAAGTTTGAATGCTAGAAACGTAGACACAAAACAGACATTTACTATAATTAAATATTTTAAAAATAGCGAATCTATACCAATAAGAGTGAGGCTGTTTTTATTTATTGCAAAAGAAATATAAAAAGAAAGATTCCAAATGATGAGATCGCAAAAAAATAGTGCATATTTTCTGTATCTTTTAACAAGTTTCCAGATTATATCTTTTATATTCTCCATGCTTTATATATCCTCTTAAATTTTTAATAGACATACTTCAGATTTCGCGAAAATCGAGAAAGATGTGCATATATACTTCGACAAGCTTTGAATGAAAATCATATTTTTAAAAAAATGTCTTTATTTAGTACCAAAAATTCTGTCTCCTGCATCGCCAAGGCCCGGCATAATGTATCCATGTTCGTTAAGATTCTTATCTTTTGCGGCGCAGTAGATTTTAACATCAGGGTGCGCTTTGTGTAGCGCTTCGATTCCTTCAGGAGACGCCAAGATACACATAAACTTAATCGTTTTCGGACTTCTTTTTTTAACAAGGGTGATCGCATCGGTAGCTGAGCCACCTGTTGCGAGCATTGGGTCGAGAATTATAACATCGCGCTCGTTTATATCGCTCGGAAGTTTACAGTAATATTCAACTGGCTGCAGAGTTTCGGGGTTGCGATAAAGTCCGATGTGCCCAATTCTTGCGGTTGGCATTAGATTCATAACGCCATCTACCATGCCCATGCCGGCTCGTAAAATCGGAATAAATGCAAGGTGCCTTTCAGCTAAAACTTTAGTCCTTGCAGTTGTAAGCGGCGTTTCCACTTCAATTTCTTTAAGGGGCAAATCTCTAAGCGCTTCATAACACATAAGCATAGTAACTTCACTTATAAGTTCCCTGAATTCTTTCGAACCTGTGTTTTTATCTCGCAAAAGCGTTATTTTATGCTGAATTAACGGATGATCCATTACCATAACATTTTCATTTTCAAGCATTTTAAGTTTACACTCCTTGCTATTTTACAAATTCTTTGTTTTCTATTTCTGTAATTTCATTAAGTCTTATTTGATGTCGAAAACCTTCAAATTCGGTTCTTAAAAACACATCGACTATTTTTTCAGCATCTTTTGTGTCAATGATTCTTGCGCCAAGGCAAATTATGTTGGCATTGTTATGCTCTCTTGCCATTTTGGCAAGAGAGGATTTATAGCAAAGCGCAGCTCTTATACCGCGGACTTTATTGGCAGCTATCGAAGCTCCTATGCCTGTACCACAAATTAAAATCCCTCTTGAGCTTTCCCCGCTTGCTACAGAATCTGCAACTTTCTTTGAAAAAATAGGATAATCGCAGGATTCTTCGCTGAATGTGCCAAAATCTTTGTAAAAAATTTTATTTCTATCAAGATGCTTTTTTATTCTCTCTTTCAGTTTGTAACCCGCGTGGTCTGAACCAATTGCTACCTTGAGATTTTCTTCCATAAAAAGCCCTCCTATATTTTCAATTTATTTTCTCTAAGAAGCCTTTCAGCCTGTGGAATTCTTATGTAATTTAAAGATAAATCGCAAGCATTACTGATTGCTCCACTACTATAAATTTTGCTCGCGGCAAAAGCTATGTTAGATGCCTTTATGTAGCGATTTTCCTCAGGAATCAGTGTACAATTAAGTTTATCTGCTATACTATTGTAGCATATTGCGGCTCCATCTCCAACAAATTCTATTTTTTCATTTAAATTTTGTAGCTCAGTGGTCAAATCTTCAGTTGAAATAGCTCTATCTTTAGTTAGTCTTGTAATTTTACCATGCTGAATTTTAAAAAGCGCATTGTAAAGCGTACCTCGCCTAGCGTCCATGCAAGCACATATTACTGAATTAAAATTTGAAAAATTCCAGGCAAGAGCATAAAGCGAAGAAATGCCTACACACTCCTTATTTGTGGCTAAAGACATTGCCTTAACTGTTGCCATTCCGATTCTGAGTCCCGTAAATGAACCCGGACCGTTCGAAACTGCAAATAAGTCAACTTCTTCGGGTTTGGTTTTTGAATTAATCAAAACCGACTCGATCATTGGTGCTAAAGTTTCGCTGTGAGTAAGCCCTGCGTTCATAAAAAACTCAGAGATGATTTTTTTACCCTCTATTAAAGCAACAGAAGCCGTAACTGAAGAGGAATCAACAGCAAGTATTTTCACGAAATTTCAGCTCCTTCAATTTTTATAATTCGTGTATTTTCATCATTATTTGTTTTATTAATATAAATTTTAATCACATCACGCGGCAAATCTCGCTCAATATTTTGCGCCCATTCGATTATAACAATTCCGTTACCAATGCAATCAAAAAAACCTGTAGATTCCAAGTCTTCAGTTGAATTTACTCTGTACATATCAAAGTGATAAATTTTACATTTATCACTCTCATATTCATTCATTATTGAAAAAGTCGGGCTCGATACTATGTCTTTAATACCAAAAAAATCTGCTATCCCTCTTGTAAAAGCGGTTTTACCAGCACCCAAATCACCATAAAGAGCAATAATTTCTGTACCTTTTAAAATTTTTGCGAGTTTTTTGCCTATATTTTCTGTTTCAAGTGCAGATTTACTTAATATTTCCATTAAAGACCTCTTATTACATTAATTTACTCAAAAACTTGCTAATTCTGGCATTTTGGCAATTTTCGAATAATTCTTTTGGAGTTTCGTCTGCGATGATTTTGCCGTCATCTATGAAAAGTACTCTTGTAGCGGCTTCCTTTACGAAGCTCATTTCATGAGTCACAACAATCATAGTCATACCGCGTTTTGCGATGTCTACCATAACAGTTATGACTTCTTTTATCATTTCGGGATCAAGCGCTGAAGTAGGTTCGTCAAAAAGCATAACCTTTGGGTTCATAATAAGTGCTCTTACAATCGCCACACGCTGCTTTTGCCCGCCGGAAAGCTGCGCAGGGTACTCATCTGCTTTGTCCCGAAGCCCAACTTTTTCAAGAAAAATTAGCGCGTGGCTCTCAGCGTCTTTGCGCGAATATATTTTTAAAGCCACCGGAGCTAGGGTAATATTTTGAAGAATAGTCAAATGAGGAAAGAGGTTAAAATGCTGAAAGACCATTCCAATGTCTTTCCTGACCAAATCCATATTGCACTTTGGATCAGCAATATTTTTACCTTCAAATTCTATTTCACCACTCGAAGGTATTTCTAAGCCATTAAGGCATCTTAAAAATGTACTCTTGCCTGAACCTGACGGACCTATTACCGCGATTCTTTCACCTTCTTTAATCTCCACACTTATTCCGCTAAGAACTTTGAAGGTTTTGCCATTTTGTTTAAATTCTTTGCAAAGATTTTTAACGCTTATCACCTGCACGTAGCCTCCTTTCCAAAAATGACATAAGTAGAGTCGTAATCATTACTATCACTAAATAAATAAAAGCTACGCTAATTAAAGGAACGACCGGTTCGTAAGTTTGGCTTCTTATCACGTCCCCTGCGCGAGAAAGATCCATAACTCCAATAAACCCCGCCACAGAAGTTTCTTTTATAAGTTGAATGAATTCGTTCACAAGCGTTGGAAGTATGTTTTTAAAAGCTTGCGGCAAAATAATTTTAATCATGGTGATTTTTTCGCTGAGCCCCAAAGATCTACCAGCTTCATATTGCCCGCTGTCTACCGAAAGTATACCCGATCTTATAATTTCTGAAACATACGCTCCAGAATTTATTCCAAAAGCAATCATTGCCACGGCAATTTTACTAAATCCAGTTGAAGCCAGAACAATATAATAAATCACAAAAAGCTGTACGACTACAGGCGTACCGCGAATAATGGTTAAATAAATATTTGAAATAATTTTAAGAGTTTTGAAAATAAAATTATTTTTATGACCCACCTTTACCACAGCCACGGCAACCCCAATCATTATTCCGATTAAAAGGGCGACAGCGGTTATTTCAAGAGTAGCTAAAATACCGTTTACAATCATTTTATAGCGATCTTTATATACAAAATTATTGTAAAACTGCGCCGCTATACTGTTATCCTGCGTTTTTTCGGCGATAATATATTTATTTACTATTTTATCAATCTCACCATTATCTTTCATATTTTTGAGTGTGATATTTATGTAATTAAGGAACTCCGTGTTGCCTCTCGGGACAGCAATACGGTAACTCTCTTCAAAAAGATAGCCATCCAGCATTTTGACTTTGTTACCCAACACCCTAATGAGCTTGCCCGCTGGAGCATCGTCAATTACAACGGCATCCAAGCGTCCATTAATTAGATCAAGTACAGCGTCTGAACCTTTGTTGTACCGCTGTATATCAGCATTTTTAAAATTTTCGGTGCAGTAAATGTCCCCGGTTGTTCCCATATGAACCCCAATTTTTTTACCGGGTAAATCATTTGCAGATTTTATTCCACTTAAACCCGCCACCAGAACCGCTTGTTTTGCGTAATAATAAGGATCGGAAAAATCGACGCTTTTAGCTTTATCTTCGCTGTAACTCATCGCTGCAATAGCAAAATCGCAGTTTCCGTTTTTAAGCTCCAGAGTAACCGCGTCAAATGAGACATCGTTTATTTTAATCGCTACGCCTAAACTCTCAGCTATTTTTTTTGATATGTCGATATCAATTCCGACGACTTTATCGCCGTCTTTATACTCAAAAGGCTCAAATTCTGCATTAGTTGCAACTTTTATAGAACCTCTTTCCTTAATGGTAGAGAGAGAATCGTCCGCAAATACTTTTATAAAGCACCCCAAAATCAAGGCAACAACAAAAAAACAACTTAATTTTTCTAAAAATTTTTTCACCTGGATTTATGTCCTCCTAAACACTTTCGAGGATTTTTTTGCCGGTTATTTTTGGTCTGTTGTAAAAATATGGAACTAATATAGTTGCGACGTTTTCGTGTTTTTCGAGTCTATTCTCAATAAAGAAGGTAGTTTGATTGTGGAAAATCGCGTCCCTCCAACCGTTACCACTTATTCTTGTTAAAACTACAGTTAAGCTTTCACCCTCTTTAAGCTTTGCTTCTTGCTCGGAAATATACTCTTCAACCGGAGTTATAATGTCGCGGTAAGGTGTATAGATAACTGTCAGGGGCACGCCAATTTTTAAATCTTCCCACTGCTTTTTGAGCCGTTCTGTTTCCGTACTTGAAACCGAGATATGAAGTGCTGTTACATTAGAAGATATTTTATTAGCATAATCAAAAGTTTTCAGCGCGGCTCTATTCATTTTATTAATCATCACAATGCAGGGAAAAGCATTGTTGCTTGTGCTTGGTGTATATTTATAGCTGTAGCCTAAAATGCTTATGCCTTTCAAAAATTTAAAATAATGTTTATGCGTTTCGGACATAAACCACATTAAAAGCGGCGTTATTATAAGCAGCGCCCACGCGCCATGAACAAATTTTGTTGTAAAAACGACAACCGATCCAATTAAAGTAACAAGCGCGCCAAATCCGTTTATAAGAGATTTATATTGCCATCCCGGCTCTTTTGAGCGTATCCATTTAACAAACATTCCAAATTGAGAAATAGTAAACGAAACAAAAACTCCAACGGAATAAAACGGGATTAATCTGTGAGTGTCGGCATTAAAAGCTATGAGAAGAATTGAACTTACGATAAAAATGAACATTATGCCGTTTGAAAAGCTGAGCTTCGTGCCCCTTTGGGAAAATTGGCGGGGCATATACCTATCTTTAGATAAAATAGAAAGAAGTATTGGAAGGCCACTATATGAAGTATTTGCAGCGAGCAAAAGAATAAGCGACGTTGTGAACTGCAAAACATAAAACATTATGCCGTTGCCGAAAACCGCTGTTGCTATTTGTGAAAGAACGGGTTTACCTTCTAATGGAATTACTTTTAAAGTGCTTGCCAAAAAACTCGTGCCGCCGAAGATAAACACTATTATTCCGCCAAGCATAAAAAGAACATGTTTTGCGGTTTTTTGAGAAGGCTCTTTAAAACTCGGCATCGCATTGCTCACAGCCTCCACGCCCGTCAGCGCTGAACATCCAGAAGAAAAAGCAAACAAAAATAACACAAGGGTCATATTAGTTAAATTATCAGATGAAATCGCCGCAATCTGCGCGGGGGTATAGCTTATAGGCGCTAATGAATGAGTAAAAAATCCGACAAATCCAGTAATAACCAAAGCTGCCATTGAAAGGATGAACATATAAGTCGGAACACCGAAAATTTTTGAAGATTCTCCTATACCTCTTAAATTAACAAGAGTGATTAAACCAACGCACACAAGCGAAATTAAAATTTTATAAGGTTCAAGCACGGGATAAACCGCTAAAATTGCTGCAGTAGAAGATGAAATACTAACGGCAACCGTCATTATATAATCGATTACGAGGCACGTTGCAGCGAGCAAAGAAGATTTTTTGCCGAAATTTTCTTTCGAAACAACATACGCTCCCCCGCCGTTCGGATAATGACTTATTATTTGTGAATATGAAAAAACGAGAATTAAAAGAAGCAAAATAATCGGCAAACTCACAGATCCAACGTAACTTACCGCCGCCAAACCCATCGCCGGGACAAGCGCCATCAAAATTTCTTCTACTGCATACGCAACCGAAGAAACCGCATCGCTTGCCATAATTGGAAGCCCCCAAAACCGCGAGAGCTTTTCATCTTTAAGCTGATCATCTTTTAGCGCAGAGCCCAAAAGAAATTTTTTGAAATTTTTTAAATTATACACAGCAAAATCGTCTCCATCTAAGCACTATTTTTTATATGTTTTTGAAACAATATTATCATAAAATCAACAAAATACAATATATTTTTACTTTTAAATAATTTTTGAAATTATTTCATTTTTATCTTTATTATTAATTTATTAATTTAAAATTTACGTAATTGGAAGAAAATTCCTGGATTTTTAACAAATTTTACTATAAAGTTAACAATGTAGTAAAACAATTTAAAAATTTAAGGAGTTAAAAAATTATGAAAAAATGTAAAAGGAAAATTGCGTTAACAGCCATTGCTGCCGCGCTAGGCATAGTAATCATAGTACAAACGACGGCATCAGCAACGCCGCCATCTTCCCACCACCACCATCATCACCATCACACTACTAAACGCACTACTTCAACAGTCAACTCTCAGCCTGCATCATCTAGTACAACTTCAACAAATAAACCTGATTCTATATTTAAAAATGTAACATTAAAAAGTGTACCACATGTGTTAGATGTGCTATTGCCCAATAACTGGAGACTTGGTAAAAAATTACCCCGGAGTGAAGAATCAAGATATGAACAAATTGAAGAAAATCTCTTAAAATTAGTGGCTCGAGCAATTAAAGATTTTCGGAACTCTTGCAATAACATAAATCAAAAAATCCCCAATTCTAATAATTCTAACACGGAAACGTGGCGTATGGACGGCAACGCAAGGTGGCAAGTTGAGTTCAGCACAAAAGAAGCCAATGTTTCGGATATCTTAATAAACGCCCAAGAAAGTTTAAAGAAAGTTATCGGAAACGAGGACCTATGTAATAAAGTTCTAAATAATTCTGATGTTAAGTCTCTTTGCGAAACCATTAGAAAAATTATCAAAATACATGATAAAAAAATTGTAGTTGATGGTAAAAGGCAATCAATTAGTGATAAATCATATTTAAAAAAGTTAGTAGAAGTTTTAGAAGAAGAAACCGAAGAATTAAAAGAAGCATTAGGTAAACTGAATGAAAACTTTCCAAAATCAGTTGAGTCCGCAATTGAAAATCAAGCAAGTACAAGCAGTAGCTCAAGTTCAAGTCCACTATCAAGTCCAAAACCAGATTCAAGTTCGAGTTCAAGTAGAAAACACTAATTCAAAAAATTAAGGAGTTAAAAAAATTATGAAAAAATGTAAAAGAAAAGTTGCAGTGGCAGCTATCGCCGCCACGCTAGGTATTCTGACCGTAGCACAAATGGGAGCATCAGCAATGCCGCTTCCACACCGTCATCACCACCACCATGAGAAATTATCTTTAAATTTGGTAACCCAAGCAATTATAGATTTTCGGAAAACTTGCAATGATATTAATCAAGAATTCGATGATATCCAGATAACAGTAAGGTGGTTAGTTTGCTACAATGTAACAGAAGATATGTCAAAAGCTTATAATAACGCTTCGCAGGCTTTAAGTAACGCTAATGAAAATTTCATAAACGCTATCGGAAAGAATAACCTATATAACAATTACCAAATTATTCTGCATTTTGAAAACAATTCAAAGGATGCAGAATTGTTATTTGAAAAAATTATTAAAAGCAATGATATACAAATTACAATTAATGGTAAAGAATGTTCAGTTAGTGGCAAATTATACTTGAAAAATTTAGTAAAAGTTTTAAAAAAGCAAACTAAAAAATTAAAAAAAGCATTAGATAAATTGAATGAAAGCTTTTCGGCAGCTGAAAATCAAGCAAGTAGCAGCAGTAGTTCAAGTTCAATATCAAGTCCAACATCAAACTCCAGTTTAAGCTTAAATAGTTCAAATAAAAAAACACTAACTCAAAAAATTAAGGAGTTAAAAAATTGATAAAAAAGTGTAAAGGAAAAGTTGTATTAACGGCTACTGTCATAGGTTTAAGCATTCTAACTATAACTCAGATGAAAGTGTTGTCGGCGCCACCTGGCCAAAATCGCAGCACCGCTACTGGCAATATTATTTCAATAGGCAAACATCAATCAAAATTATTTACAAAAGTAAAAAATATTTTAAATAAAGAACTAAAAAATAATTGGATATTTGGTAGTAAAGAAAAATATAAAAAATTAGAAGAAAAACTCTTAAATTATGTGATCAAAATGATTTTGAATTTTTGGGATGCTTATTACAACATTAATAAAAACATCAAAGATATTGAAAATGCATCATCTTATGGCAGTTTTGGCATAAAGGTAACTTATAAAGCAGCGGAAGCTTATAATAGCGCTGTGCAGTTCTCGGATACCGCTAAAGAGGTTTTCCCCCATATTATTGGGGAGAGCCTTTATAATATAATTTACAGTATCATACATAAAAAAGTTGACGGCATTACAGAATTTATTCCAGATTATAAAAGAGATTATGTATTTTATGAATCACTTTGTAAAGCAATGAGTAAAGCAATTATTGATAATAGTAAATTTCAAATTAAAATTGATGATAAAAATTATTATACAATTGATAGTAAGAAATATTTTGAAAATTTAGCAAACGTTTTGGTAGAACAAACTAAAAAATTATTAGATGCGTCAAATCAATTGATATCAAGCGGTAATAACAGTTCCAGCTCAAGCTCGAGCAGTTCAAGTTCGAATCGTTAAAATTTAATCAAAAAAATATTTTGAGCATGGCACAATTTCTTGCCATGCTCTTGCTTTATTAAAAATAAACTCTAACTTTTTTTCTGCCAAATTTGATACAGTCGTCTTCTGAATTCATATAAACATCTACTACAGCACTGCCGCTTCTAAGCGCTCCGCCTGTATCCTGCGCAATTCTTTCCATTTTAAAAGATCCATCTTCGGCTTCAATAGTGACCTTTGTGCCGTAAGTAATATTTTTGGGATTTACTGCCACGGTAACTCCTTCTTTAGGATATACACCTGTTGAAGTTTTTGCTTTTTTTGGTGCTGTATATGCCGTTGCTGACCCTACCAAAACATTCTGATTTTTTGCTGATTCACTTGCTGATTTTTTTTGAGAAGATTCCGAATGATGCGAAGTATTTGTGCCCTCCAAAACCATTTCATTAACTGGTTCTGAAATAATTTTGTTTGAAATTTCTTCAGATTTTATAATATTTCCGTCTTTTAAAATTTCTTTCACGATAGTTTCTTTTTTGCCATTTTTGCCTTGAGTGGTAACTTTTTTTACGCCGGTTCCAAGCAAATCTGTTTTTTTAACTATGCTTTTAAAAGGAATTTCTTCAGTTTTTGTGATTTCTCTGTAGATAATACGGTTTATAACTATTTCGATTCCTTCGTATATATTTGAAGTGACGTCTACATTTATAATGTCCTCTGATGAAAGCGGAATATCTAGATACCAAAGAGCTTCAATTACGCTACCGTTTGGAACCAGAGTTTCTTTTGTGTTTCCGTCTGCGGTGATTTTTATTTTTACTCTTTTGCTTATAACAATTTCCATATTTGGAATAAGCTCAGCATCAAGCGGAAAATTTATTTCATCATTTTCTTCAAGTTTAATGTCGGACTCATTAATAGCATCAATTACTTTTCCGCAAGCTTTTTCGATTTTTACAATTTTGCCATTTTTAGCAATATTAACTCCGAAAGCTCTTTTAACATCTAACTTGATAGTTCCGTCATTTTCCTCGTGCCTATTTACCGTATCGTTTTTTGAAACTTTTACTCCGGCGTGATCAAGTATTTTATTAGTATCGCCATTTATAGTTGTTGTAGAGATTGTTTTATTATCAACATTTATATTCACTTTTTTGCCAAACGCACTAACTGAAGCAATTGAAGCAACGCCAACAGTAGTCATAAGCATTAAAGAAATTACTTTTTTAAACTGTTTATCAATCTTACTTTTCGATAATTTTATCATGCATATCTCCCCGTTACACTTTTAGTTACAAAAAACAATTTTTCTTTATTAGTTTGTAGAAGTGTAATTATTTTTTAAAAATTTGTAACTTAATTTTATTATTCTATTAAACAAACTGCATTTTGTCAACATAATGTAAATAATATTTTTGTTGAAATAAACCGATTTTGATATAATCTGTTCGGCATAATATACAAAATCAATTATTATAACAAGCTGATATATACGCAATTGTTACAATTACATCGCTTTGTTGCTACAACTATTTATAAAAATTAGACAAACATAGTAATTACATTTTGGTTACAAAAAGTTACATATTATTTATGTTATGAAACTTCCCTCTTAAAGTTTACGATCAATGGTTTTATCAAAACGAGTTTCTTTGGAATATATTAAAAATAATAAATATTTTGAAATATAAATTTACCTATTCAGATAATAGATTGATATTTCAAGTTTACACTTTAAAAACGGAGGTCCATAAAATGCCCAATAAAATCTCAAATACTGCCTCACTTACTTTTGAGTATGGTTCACAAACCGGATATGCATCGTCTAACACGGCCATAACAACTTTATGGGAAACTGTGAGTATGTCGAAAACTTCACTTGGGACTTCTTATTCTTTAGATGAAAGTATTTTTTATACCATTTCTATAAATAATAACAACAGCTTAGAGGCAACGAATCTTATAATAAGCGACAATCTCGGGACGTACACCCCGGACGACTCGGTTTCAAGCCCAGCGTTTACCCCACTTACATACGAGGAACCGGCGAATCTTTATGTTGGCGGAATGTTTTTGTCCACCATAGAACCCGAAATATATTCAAGTAAAATAGTGTTTAAAATTTCTTCTATTCCAGCGAAATCCAACGCTCTAATAACTTATAGAGCGCGCGTGAACGACCGCGCACTTCTTACAAGCGGCTCACAAATCACAAATACCGCAACGCTTAACTCCGGAAGCACTGTGGACCCTATAACAGCATCAAACACTCTAACTGTAGAAGAAACCGCGGATGTTAAATTAATAAAACATATGTGCCCTGACCCAATTATGCGCGGCGAAGCTATCACATACAATTTTTGCCTTTATAATTATGGAAATACTGAGGCTACAAATGTTGTATTTAATGACACTTTCTACCCTGCACCATCAATTATAACCGTGTCTATAGATTCAGAAGACCTTTACTCTTCTGAGTATTCTTACGTTAACGGCACACTTACAATACCATCATACGGATCAGGAGCCTCGGTTTCAATACCCCCGGCGAACTTCAGCCAAAATCCAATCACCGGAATAGTATCAGTAAATCCGGGAACTACTATAATAACCGTAAAGGGACAGATATAAATTTTGATAAGCTTTTTGATGAGCTTATTTTATTGGATTAGCCACAAAAAATTAAATTCCATATCCAATAAATTTGTCCAAGCTCAAAAAATTGTACAAAAATTTATACATAAAAATAATAAAAATTATTGACTTAATTTTTTAGTTAGTATATACTTTAAAAGAAGTTTAAGAAAAAAAAATTTAGAAAAAATATGCCCAAGTAGCTTAGTATAGCAGAGCGTTGTTTAATTTCAGAGGTGTCGGTGCGAACCCGTCCTAGGGCAAAATTTTTTAATCCAAGAAGCGAGGTATATCTCATGTACGAAGACAGAACCCTTATCTGCAAGGAATGCGGAAATGAATTTGTGTTCACCTCAGGCGAACAGGAATTCTATGCTGAAAAAGGTTTCACAAATGAACCTCAGAGATGCAAAGTTTGCCGTGATGCACGCAAAAATGAAAGCAGACAGAACCGTGAAACTTTCATAGCTGAATGCGCATCCTGTGGTGGAGAAGCCAGAGTTCCTTTCAGACCCCGCGAAGATCGCCCAGTTTACTGCAGCGAATGCTTTGCAAAAATGAGAGAAGAAAACAATTAAATTTATGTTTTCGACTTAAAATCAAAAAGCTACGCAAAAATCGTAGCTTTTTTTTATTTTTAAATTTAAAAAGTTAAAATTTGTCGGAGTACAGCATAATGAAAGAATTCAAAATAAGCAACCGACTTCTAAAATGTGCAAAAATGATAACTCCTGGCGCTAAAATTACAGACATCGGTACTGACCATGCTTACTTGCCTATTTATCTTGCACTGAATAAGATAATTACTCATGCCATTGCGTGTGATATTAAAAAAGGCCCATTAGAAAGTGCAAAAAGCAATATAAAAAAATATAATCTTAGTAGTATTATAGAAACCAGACCGTCTGACGGGCTTAAAAATTTATACGAAAATGAAGCCGATGAGATAATAATCGCTGGAATGGGCGGAAATATGATTGCAAAAATACTTCAAAACTGCGCATGGAAAAATAAAAACACAAAAAAATTCATACTTCAGCCGATGAAATATGAAGATAAGTTAAGAATGTACCTTGCAAAATCCGGATATGAAGTAGTAAAAGAAGAAGCTGTTTTTTGCTCAGGGAAAGTTTATACTGTTATGGCAGCTGTTTTTACTGGTACACCTTATTTTTTAAATGATGAAGAAAAATATATAGGAAAGCTTAGCAAAAATATAGATACTGATGCAAAATTATACATAGAAAAGCAGATAAAAAATCTCCAAAATCACCAAAAAGGTGCGCACTGCAAAGGCTTATATGAACAAGAAAACCATTATAATATGATAATCAAAAAAATCAAACATTTTTTAAAAGAGAGTTAAATATGAAAATAATAAAGCGTAAAAACGCAATAACAAAATTTAATAGTACTGCATGTAAAATAACAGAGTACCCTTTTGAGAACGAAATTTTTGATTTATCGATTGCGCAAATAAACGGTAGATATCCTGAAAATGATTATTGTTTAAATAAAGAATGTGATGAAATATTTTTGTTAACTGAAGGACAGGTAACTTTAACTAGAAAAGGGTCACAACCCGAGACACTTACTTACGGAGACAGTGTTTTTTTAAACGCGGGAGAAGCTTATTTCTGGAATGGCAATTGCCGTATGGTTGTTTCTTGTTCTCCCGCGTGGAATGCGGATCAATATAAAATTATAAAATAGAGTTTTTAAAGGAGGTAATCTAAAAATGACAAGTGTTCAAGATATTTACGATTTTTTAGATAAAATTGCACCTTTTAATGCAGCTATGGAATTTGATAATTGCGGTCTGCTTGTCGGAAATTTTGAAAGACAAGTGAAAAAAGTTCTTCTAGCGCTTGATATCACAAAGGATGTTGCTTCAGAAGCACAAAACATTGGCGCAGAGCTTATTGCAAGCCATCATCCGGTGATTTTTAAACCGCTTTCAGAACTCGATTTTAATAGTGCCGCTCATTTGCTTTCTAAATTTGAAATAAATGCAATATGCGCTCACACAAATCTAGACGTGGCAGAAAAAGGAGTTAATTATTGTCTTGCGAAAAAATTATTACTTTCAAAATTAAAACCACTAACTTTTGAAGAAAATCAACCACTCGGCCTGATTGGAGAACTGGAACAAGAAATAGATTTTAAAGAATTTGCTATTCATGTGAAAAACAAATTAGAGTGTGATGGTTTGCGTTACACTATAACTGACAAAAAAATTAAAAAGGTGGCTGTTTGTTCAGGTTCGGGCGGAGAATTTGTAATGGAAGCTATTCAAAAAGAAGCAGATGCGTTTGTAACAGGCGAAATTAAATATAGTCAAATATTAAAAGCAAACGAAGAAAATTTAATGATAGTAGATGTAGGGCATTACAAAAGCGAAAATGTAGTAGTCAAGCCGCTTCAAGCCGAGCTTGAAGCACATTTTAAAAATGTAGAATTTTTTATTACAAAAACACTCACAGATAAAATTGAGTATTTATAAAAGCTACCATCTATTATGATAGCTTTTATATTTTATCCAAATATTCTTTATTTTATTGTTCCCCACCACTTACGGTGATGACCATATTCAATTAGTTTTTGCACACCTATGGTTGCTGCAATTCCGAATCCAATTAATGCCATT
>JAEWWM010000030.1 GCA_023458915.1 Bacillota bacterium | reverse complement strand
GCAATTGTGTACATTTCGGTAGATTTATCGCCTTCGCCAGAAATTATAAGTGGAGTTCTCGCTTCATCTATTAAAATTGAGTCAACTTCGTCTACTATAGCAAAGCTATGACCTCTTTGAACTCTTGAATTTTTATTTGCAACCATGTTATCGCGAAGGTAATCAAAGCCAAACTCATTATTTGTACCGTAAGTTATGTCTGCAGCATACGCCCTTGACCGTTCTGCATTGCTAAACTCATTTATTATAAGTCCTGTTTCCATACCTAAAAATTTAAAAAGTTTGCCCATTTGCTCTGAGTCGCGTTTAGCAAGGTAATCATTAACGGTAACAATATGCACACCCTTGCCCATAAGAGCGTTTAGATAAGCCGGAAGAGTTGCCACAAGAGTTTTCCCTTCACCGGTCATCATTTCGCTTATTCTGCCCTGATGAAGTACAATCCCGCCAATAATTTGAACCGGGAAATGGCGAAGGCCAAGGACTCTATCAGAAGCTTCGCGACAAACAGCAAAAGCGTCCGGCAAAATATCGTCAAGCGATTCGCCGTTTTTAAGGCGTTCCTTCAGAACCACCGTTTGAGACGCCAATTCCTCATCGGGCATATTGAGATATTTCGGTTCAAGCGATAAAACCGCCTCACAAATGGGTTTTACGCGCCGAAGTTCACGCTTACTATAATTTCCAAATAAAAGATTTAAAAAACTCATGTGACCACCTCTATGGCATAATTTTTTATGATTAAACTTAAATTTTTAAGCAAATTTATTGAATCGCAGACATCATTGTATTCTAAAATCCAAAAAAAATCCATAACAAATTGAAAAATTGAGCTTAAAAAACAGATTTAAAAATTATACCATATGTTTTGTTAAAAATCATCAATTTCTTAAATTTTATTTTTTTATTATTATAAAAATCGTTTATAAAAACCCACTGGCTATGTCAGTAGGTTTTTATTGCTTGTTGCTTACTGCTTTTTACAAAATTTTATTTTTTATCGCCCACTTTTGTCACTTTCACATCTTCAATCATTTTATTCATTTCCTTAGTTTGTTCCTTTAGAAACTTTAATAATTCAATAGTGCAAACTTTACTAGTATTTTTATCTTCTTTAAATTTTTCGATCACTTCGTTAACTCTGCACCCAGACTCGTCAAAACTTTTAGTCCAGATGGCGTCCCAATTGGCCTTGGCGCCCCAGGCAGTTGTGGCGACGAAGTAAGCAGCGAACTGAGAGTTCAAGAAACTTCCAAACATTATAGGCACCCTTTCAAGCAATTCTTCATAACTCAGATTGTCTAAATTTTCTTCTGTAGTAGTGCTACTACTGCTTTCATTGCCACCTCCCGCCATCACTGGCACCACCATTTGCCCAAAAATTGAAAATCCTAATACTGATGCCATAGCTACTGATATTACTTTGCTTTTGAATAAATTTTTTTTCATAAAAATTTTAATTCTCCTCAAACATTTTATGCGGTGTATTTTTTAAAACCCGCAAAGATACCGCTGTTATATCATCATCGTGGCTTTCTTTTCTGAGTTTTATTGCTGTATCTACAATTTGTTTTGAAAGTTCATTGGCGCTGTTATATTTTTTGGATTCGAGCGTTTCCATTATCCAATCTTCACCAATGTCTGTTGCGCCATCGGAAAGCATAAGTATCCAATCTTCTTCTTCCAATTTCACTTTTTCGCAGGAAAACGCAACTTTACTGAGTATTCCAATAGGGAGCGATTCGAAATTTAGCCTTATTATTTCATTCTTTTTCATAATGAAAGTTATGGGTGAACCCGCTTTCATAAACTTTGCTTCACCTGTAAAAAGGTCAAGCGAAAGGGCGTCCATGGTAGCTAAAGATTCGTCACAAGATTTTAATAAAAGCGCCGAATTTACAAGCTTTATTGAGGGATTAAATCCCATACCGGATTTTATAAAATTTTTCATAAGTTCGGACGCCATAGCACCTTCCGCGGCAGCTGAACCACCAGTACCCATACCGTCACTGATTATCACATTAAATTTTCCCGCACCATCTTCAAAATAACAGTAACTATCGCCGCAAAGTTTGCCATTATTAAAAGAATGCTGGCTCACACCCACATCAACATTAAAAACCTTTTGCTCGCACATCTGGATTCTACAAATTTCGCCAAAAGTGCTTATAATTGGATCACCTAATTTTCTGCCGCAAGTTTTTGATATTTTTTTTCCTAACTTTTCATCAAATTTATCAGCTGCTACTGAGGAACATTCTACTTCGGTAAAAAACCTTTTATTCTCATCTTTCCGGCAGCTTACGCTTAAAACATCAACTCCCGCGTAAAAAAGCTCATTTTTAATTTTCGAAGCGGTTTCTTCATCAAAAACAGTACATCTAAAGAACTCGTCTGATAAATCTTCAATAAGTGAACTCATTCCCTCAATTTGCTCGGACATTACTTTTTTAAATTCATTCATCCTAGTTTGTGCAGTTTTTTGCGCGTAAAAATCAGAATATGATTTAGAAATTTTTTTAACAATAGTATCAGTTTTACCGCATCTTTTTAAAAAATCCGGAGAAAAGTCTTTTGCGCTTATGTTTTTACTTTTAGAAACAAGATTGATAATACTATTAAAATTTTGGTTGGTACTTTCGCGCTCGTTTGACCAGCAAAATGTGCAAAGCCCACAATTACTGCAAGTAGAATAAGCTGAGCTAATACCCACGTTTTTAAAATCAATCTCAGGTGTTTTAAAAAATTCTGAAGAGGCTTTTTCAATAAACTTTGGCACCGAAAGCAGCGACTTTGAAGCAAAACTTAAGCGCTGAACTACTGCTTCTTTAACCGCGCTTGACTCTGAAACTGCTGAAGTCGCTAAAAACGACGGCGAAGAACATTTGACCTTGTTAAAAAATGATTTTGGAATTAATAAAAACACCGTAATTGCTATTATAGACTCATAAAGCCCACTTACCATCATAGTAACATCGCCCGACTGGAATGATATAATAGTATTTGCAAAAACAAACGCCGCGCACACACCTATCCTACCAAATGATGAAAAAAATCCTGCTATCATCCCGCCAAAAGCATAAGAACCCGACATATACGTAAATCCAAACGACGGCAAACTGAATATCACACCAGAAGCAATTCCGGATATTCCGCCACCTATAACTCCCATTGAATAAGCAGCGGTTAAAATCATAATTATTGCGAGAATTCTTCCAAGCGACACTCCCCCGACTGATATATTTGCAAGCGAAAGCAGCGCTATACTAAAGCTGATTGCAACGCATGTAAATTCCTTTTGGTCTAGAGCATAAATTTTCTTTTTAGATAAAATTCTAAAAGTATTGTCAAAGAAGTAGGCAGCGGCGGCGGCTATAAATGATTCCAAAAAACTTATCGAGACATCGCGTCCATCAAAACCTTCAGCAGAATTCATGGCGAGACCGGTTATGAGAGATGAAAAAAATACAATCGCAGGAGTATAAAGAAAATGATTTTTTATTTTCGTAAGGTCGTTTAAAGTCCATCTTACGGCGGTGACGGAAACAATTGCTGATATGTACCTTATACCTGACCCAAGCCTTAAAGGAAACAGATACCCTAAAGCCGCTCCCATCGCAGTTGGAATCGCCGCCTTCCATGGCACGGCGGCCGACAGAGAAATGCCGAAAGGGTAATAACTTCCGAAAATTGTCCCACGCGATATAATTATTCCCGAAATAAAGTACATAGCTTTAATAAAAAGCAACTTTAAAGAATAATTTTTCGCCGAGTCAAAAATTTTTTCTCCGGTCTTAACAGCCGCACTTTTCAACTTCTACCGCCACCTAAAATAATAAATTTCTAGAATAATTAATGATTTATTTAAAATTGAAGTGTTTATTTTGTAATGTTTTAGCGGTCTTTTCTCTCACCATACGGCGGAAAAAATGCAAGAATAATTACTCAAGAAACACTCTCAAATTTAATTTATTATATTAGCGAAGCAGTGCACCTTGTTGTCAATGTACGCTGTATTTTTATTGATTTTTTTGAATTATTTTATTTTTTGTTCATATATATTGATGATTTTTAAAAATTTACCTCAAATCATGGTGATTTTTGTATATATTTCCTGATAAAATCTAAAAATAATATCGCATTGTTTTTTCCAGGCGAAGTTTCGCCTTTTTTATGTGCCTTGAAATCGTAGAAATGCCAACACCCATCTCGGTTGCTATATCCTTCATTTTCATCCTTTCTCCATAGTAAAGCAAAATGCACTTGCGCTGATTTAGCGTAAGCTCGCCGCTAATAATATTTTTTAAAGAATTTATCATTTTTTTATGGTTTACATCTTCGCCGTCAAAAAGCTCTTTATTGTAATTTGAAACACTTATAAGAGATTCGGTAAATTTATCTAAAAACAGGTTTTTCCCCACTTCTCATTACCTCACATTTTTTGATTAAATATTTACCTGTGTGTACTAAATCCAGGTACATTGTATAAAGGATAGCGATTCGGTATTTCATCTCATCTTCTTCGTTTTGAACGCTGATCTTCACATATTGTGTTCTGAGTATTTTTATATGTTCCCTAAGTATTTCCGCCTCTTTAAAATATTCCTTTGACAATATTTCGTAATACATGGCACTTCTCCTTTTACACGTTTCGTGTAGTAAAACACAAAAAAATAAAAACCTTAACAATATCTTAAGTTTATAATCTCCCATCTCCTACCTTTTTGGAATTCACAAAACCATAGTATCATATGTATATTAATTAGTCAACATAAATTTATTTTTTAATATTATAACACAAAAGCGCACTTTTTTTAAAAAGTATATTTATACACATTTATTGCACACTAAATGTGTAAGTGATATAATAATTATACAATTTAATTTTCTTCGACAAGATTTTATTAACTTTTACTCTCAAAAATTCAGGTCATTTTTAACCGCATTATATAAAAAATAAACGCTCAGAGAGCTTAATTTCGACACCAATTAAGAATCGGTCAGTTATTATTAAAATCAGTAACTTTGGACAACCCTGACACACAATCTGTATTCAAGGAGTGATTAACTATTAAAAGTAATTTAGGGAACAAACTAAAACATTTAAGGTTAAAATCCGGTCTAACTCAAGCACAACTGGCAGACAAGCTTAGCGTTTCTGCATCAACAGTCGGGATGTATGAACAAGGTCGCCGCGAGCCCGATAACTATACTCTTTCTAAAATATGCCGTATGCTCGATGCCAGCGGAGATTACATACTCGACCTTAAAGATGACACCAAACCTACTAACGAAAGCTCTGAAATTTACAGCGTAATATCTAATTTTATAAGCTGTCTTGAAACTCAGGAGGGGCTAATGTTCAATGGCGAACCAATAAATGGTGCTGAAAAAAAAAGAATAGCCTCCGCTCTTAAAATCGCGACGGCTGTAACCCTTTCGGATATAAACTGCAAAATATAAAACGGACTTCTTTCCAAAAGCAACATGCGAAAGTAAAGTATGATTTTAATACAGAAGTCAGAGGAGCATAGCCCCTTTTAAATTCAAAGCTTTTCCTATAAACATAAACTCTTTATCTGAACTAAATTTTAGTTACGGAAGAGATTAGGGTAGGCTTTATACCTTCGATGCGCTATTGCCAAACAAAAAGAGAAAAAGCTAAATAACTACTACTCAAGAAATGCTCTTAAAATAACACTTTTCCACCCCGAGAATATACTGTAAAAAGAGAAGTTTAAAATATTAAGTTTCAGTCATATTTATTTCGGAAGTAATGGCGGTGAACCCTATGATGTGCGGCTATAAGCAGCAAGGAATATTATCACTCGCTTTCGGACTGGGGCTTACGCTTTCATTTTTGTTTCCTGAATCTCTGATTATAGTGGTTATTTCTATAATACTTGTGGTGTTATCTGTAGCACTTATAAAATGTTGATTCTGATGCATAGGGGGTTTTAAAAAGATGAAAGTTGTTGTCATTAAAAGTCCCGGTTTCTTAGGCTTTTTCCTTAGAAAAATATTTGGAATAAAAAAAGAAAAATTTTAAAATAAATATTATTTTTAAAATTAAAATAACCACTCATCTGCACTTAGTCGATGAGTGGTTTTAATTATCTGCTACTCAATGATTTTTTCTTTGCAAAATTTAAATACTATTTTTGGTTTGAACTGCTTGAACTCGAACTAGAATTGTTCTGGTTTTTTGCAGTGTCGATAAACTCTTTTCTATATTCTTTAACATACTTTTGCGCATCATTTTCTAATTTCTTAAAATACTCTTTATTACAATGCGGACTAATATAATTTTCATCATCGATACTACTTTTAAGTTTATGGCAACTTTCCCAGTAATCGATAAATAATTTTCTGATTTCAGAAAGTCTTTTTTGGAATTCGAGGTGATAATTGCAAAATTCTGATGATAAGGCTTGTCTGCAGTCATTGCAATTTTTGGGGGCATTATCATAAAAAATCCAGATCTTTTCTATTAATAATTCATAGGAAAGCTTGTAGAATAATTTATCAAACTTGTCAACTAACTTTTTACCTTTTGAGTCACCTGAAGTTAAAACCCAATCATCCGGCAAAGAATTTATTATATCGTTTATTTTCTTTAATATCTTAGATTTGTCTAATGAAATAGTTGTTGTAGTGCTGCTACTGCTTTCATTACCATCTCCTGCATTTACCGGCGCTCCCATTTGTGCAAAAACTGAAAATCCCAAAACTGATGCCATGGCTACTGCCATTACTTTGTTTTTAAATAAACTCTTTTTCATAAAATTTTAATTCCCCCTCTGTAAATATATTCCTTGTACATGCACATTTATTTTACCATAATACTTTTCAAAAACGTTGCTATTTCTTACCTGTTATATCATTTTCTCATTTTCAGATATTTTATTTATCAGTTGTTGAAGAAATTTTTATGGTTCAGTATGCAAATTTTATGGTTCAGTATGCAAAATAAATAAAAGCATTTATTATAAAAAATTGTAAGTTTAATAAGTGCATGTTATAATGAACCGCGAATAAAAAATTAAATATATTTAACCATATGCTTGTAGGAGGCAGCACAATGTGCGGGATTTGCGGATTTACCGGGGACATAGCCAACAAAACTAAAATAATAGAAAATATGACCGATTTAATTATTCACCGCGGGCCCGACAGCGCCGGGTATTTTGCAGATAAAAATATTGCTATGGGCTTTAGGCGCCTTAGCATAATTGACCTCGGCGGCGGCAAACAGCCAATTTACAATGAAGACAACACCCTCGTTCTTACTTTTAATGGTGAAATATATAATTACAAAGAATTAAAAGAAGAGCTCATTCAAAAAAATCATAAATTCTACACCGAAACCGATTCTGAGGTTTTAATTCACGGGTTTGAAGAATGGGGTGAGGATTTACTCCAAAAGCTCCGCGGAATGTTCGCTTTTGTCATTTGGAACAGAGAAAACAAAATCCTTTTCATGGCGCGGGACCATTTTGGCATAAAACCGCTCCATTGGGCACAAATTGGGGATAATTTCATATATGCTTCCGAAATAAAAAGCATTCTGGCTTTTCCTGAATTTGAAAAAAAGTTTAACTATAAAGTGCTCGATAATTACCTCTCGTTTCAATATGCAGTCCCTCCTGAAACATTTTTTGAAGGCATATATTGTTTGATGCCGGGGCATTTTTTGTGGTATAAAAACGGCGAAATAGAAATAAAAAGATATTTTGAAGCTAGGTTCGACAATATAAACAAAGATCTGGATTTAGAAACTGCATCTTTAGAAATCGAAAAAGTTTTTGAAAATTCCGTTAAAGCCCACAGAATAAGCGATGTAGAGGTCGGATGCTTTCTTTCGAGCGGAGTGGATTCAAGTTATGTATCGTCTTTCTTCACAGACCAAAAAGCTTTTACAGTCGGGTTTGATTTCGGCGAAAAATACAACGAAGTTACTTTGGCGCAAAATTTAGCAAAAAAAATCGGAATAAATCATTATTCTAAATTAATTTCCTCAGAAGAGTTTTGGTCGTCAATCAAAAAAGTGCAGTACTTTATGGATCAGCCTCTCGCAGACCCTTCATGCATAGCACTTTATTTTGTTTCAGAACTCGCCAGCGAACACGTAAAAGTTGTTTTGTCCGGCGAAGGCGCGGACGAGCTGTTCGGCGGATATACCATTTATAACGAGCCCCGGGTGTTCGATTCGTATCAAAAAATATTTCCTCAAAAGGCACGGACTTTTTTTTCAAAATTAGTTAAAAAAATACCGTTTAGATTCAGGGGTAGAAGTTTTATAATCCGCGGAGAGCTCCCAACAGAAAAAAAATACATCGGCAACGCCTTTATGTTTTCAAAAGAAGACAAACAAAAAATATTAAAAAATTCCGCACTTGCAACACGCCCGCAAAATCTTTGCAAAAAACTTTATGAAAGAGCCAAAAATTATGATGACGTTAC
>JAEWWM010000029.1 GCA_023458915.1 Bacillota bacterium | reverse complement strand
AAAAGTGCATCGATGCTTGTAATAAATGCGCACAAGCATGTATGGAATGTATGAAAATGTGCCTTAACGAACCGGATGTAAGTGCAAGAAAAAATTGTATTGCTATGTTAAATGAATGTGCTTGTATTTGCAAGTTGGCTGCGTCTTTTATGTCAGGAGATGCAAAATATGCAATGGATATATGTAAATTATGTGCAACAATCTGTGACGATTGCGCAAAAGAGTGTGATATGTTTGATGATGATCATTGTCCAAAGTGTGCTGAAGAATGCCGTAAATGTGCAGATGAATGTAATATGATGTCCAAGTAAAAAACAATTAAAATCGAGTAGAATAAAATACTTACGCAATTTAATATTGTAAATACGAAAAAGGACATAAAAACTTATGCCAAAAACTAACCTCCATGAAAAAAATATAGATGACACTCTTGCTTTATTACAAGAGGGTTATCTATATATAAAAAACAGGCTGGATAAACATAAATCCGATTTATTTCAAACGCATTTATTAGGGCAGGAAGTAATATGCATAAGCGGAAAAGAGGCAGCGGAGGTATTTTATGATACGGCACGCTTTGTGCGCAAAGATGCTGCACCTAAGCGAGTGCAAAAAACACTTACCGGAGAAAACACCGTACAAGGTATGGACGGTGATGCTCACATACGCCGTAAATCTCTTTTTATGTTATTGACAGCCAAGCAAAATCCCAAAACTTTAGCTGATCTTGTCGCTAAGGAATGGGAAGTTGTTATGACCAGATGGAAAACAGCAGAAAAAATCGTACTTTTTGATGAAGCAAAGGTTATCTTATGCAAAATAGCCTGTAAATGGGCGGGAGTTCCGTTATTGGAAACTGAAGCAGAGGAACGTGCGGATGATTTTGCCGCAATGGTCGACGCTTTTGGCGCTGTTGGACCTAGACATTGGAAGGGAAGAATAGCAAGACCGAAAGCAGAAAGATGGATAAAAAATATCATTGAAAACGTTAGATCAAGCAGATTAAAAGTTTCTGAAAGTTCAGCACTTTATGCACTGGCAAATTATAAAGAGACAGATGGCAACTTGCTTGATTCCCAAACAGCAGCAAAAGAATTAATTAATTTACTTCGCCCAATTGTTGCCATATCAACTTACATTACATTTATGGCACTGGCTTTGCATGAGCACCCTGAGTATAAAGGTTTTTTATTAAGTGGTGCAGACACTCCCTATATGTTTGTGCAAGAAGTACGACGTTTTTATCCTTTCACCCCATTTGTAGGAGCAAAAGTAAAGGAAGATTTTGTTTGGAATGAATGTGAATTCAAGCAAGGGACACTTGTGCTACTTGATATTTATGGTATAAATCACGACTCACGCATATGGGAAAAACCTTTTGAATTTCAGCCGGAACGGTTTAGAAATTGGCAATATGATCCGTTTGAATTTGTCCCTCACGGTGGAGGTGATCCCGCCAATGGTCACCGTTGTCCGGGAGAAAATATTACTGTCGAAGTAATGAAATCGACACTTGATTTTCTTGTAAATAAGATTGATTTCAAAGTGCCGGATCAGGATTTAAGTTATAACATGGCAAGGATACCGACGTTGCCTAAAAGCGGTTTTATAATCAATGAAATTATGTCTAAATAGAAACATATTTAACTGAGATATATAATATATACGTGATATACGTGAATTTTTATTGTGTTAAGCAACTTTAAACTTCTATATTTTCTGTTTCTCCAACTTTACATTTTTTATTTTTAATTTTTTCTTTAATTTTATCATAGTTACTTACGCCGTTTTCTGAAACAAAAATAACATCAACTATTTTGTTCTTTGGCAAAATGTCAAAAATATTGTTTATTGCCGAAATTTCTTTCTAAAATACTAAAACACTTTTAAGTAATATAAAGCCGTGCTTTCCAGCACGGTGACAATTTTTTATATTACTTAAATAAATAGTTAAAATTTATTCTGTTGAATAATCTTTTAATACTTGAGGTTTTGGCGCATAATCTTTCAGCACTGTTTCAGTACTATCTTTTGAAAAATCCAATAACATTTGATCGTTTAATTTACTTTCATCTGATGTTCCTGTTGCTTCAATTTTAGATTTAGAAAAAATCCCTATCTCTCCTTCTTTTTCGGACGGAGTATAATGTATTTCAAAGGATTTATTTATATTTTTTTCTAACTCAAAACTAAATAGTGCATATATGCTTTGTTCTAAATCAAACTTTGCTCTTGCTTGTTTTATTTTATCATTCAAAATGTAATCTGCCATATTTTTTAAAGTTTCTTCAGAAAACTTTATATGTCTTATTTTATAATCTCCCTGCGAATTCGTTAAATTTTTTTGAATATTTTTTACCATATCATCTATTATTCTCTTGCAACAGTCTTTATCCAAACTATCAAATTCAATTACATTCAATCTTTGAACTCCACCACCTGTTGAACCCTTATACCCAAAATTTTTATATAGTTGTTCTTTTGTTTCATTAGTTGTAACAAAAAGTAAAACTTTTTTACAATCTACTGTATTACTTCCTACTATGTATTTGCCATTAGCTGCTATTGATTTAATAATTTCATCAGCACTTCTGTCTTCATATTCTTCTGATGCATCAGAAGGTTTACATGCTAACTTCATTTTATCAAACTCATCTATTATGACTACGACTTCACAATAATGAAATATATGTTCAAGTATTACAGAGGCTACCCTAACATCATAAGAACCACCTTTATTTTCTGCAATATCTAAACTTCCCCATAAATTTTTCCAGTTTTTATCCTTTTTTAAATTAACAGCTTTTGTAATAGTTTTAAAAAGTTGCTCGCCTAAAGGTTGCTCATTATTTACCTGACTACTATCTATAAAAACACAAGTTTTCTCTGAATGTTTTAAAAAGGCGTTGGCTAAAGCTTTAGCCATCGTTGTTTTTCCAACACCTGAATCTCCGATCATATAAACCACATTTCCTCTTACCTCGGAAGGGTTACCGTAAATATTTTCAAGACAACCTGAAAGTGCGGACACACATTGCCCTTTGGCCTTTTCTTGTCCATAAATTCTTATGGGAGAGGTACCATTTATAACATCTTTAATCAATTTGGTTGCTTCTAACCTTGATCTAAAACCTTTGTGTTTTTCAATTTCTTCTTTGAGTTTATTTGCCTCATCATGATTAAGTTTAACTATCATACCTTCTTTAATTATACCCCATACAAATCCGAGTGCCGATATACCAGTGGTAACAAGCAAACATGCGACCATAGGCCCCACTGCTTTGGCTTTTTGACGATAACTAAAACTAAAAAGCAAGGTAAAACTTAAAATGAACGCCAATATTTTTTTGAATTTCATCGTTGTTTTTTCTCTCTTTCTTTAAAATTCTCAAGACAAATTGCTCAGGAACACTTGCACCGGAGTAACTTGTTTACTTGTTTTGATCTGTTGTGTTATCAACTGTAGCTTTTGCACCATGTTTTAGCAAATATTCTGCAATTTCATTGTGGTCATAAGCTTTTGCTATGCTATAAGGTGTTGCTCCGGATTCATTTTTAAAATTAACATCAGCGCCATATTTAAGCAATATCTTAACTGCTTCCAAATGACCTTCACCAGCCGCACTATACAAAGGAGTATCGTAGTCGCTCTCCACATTAACATTAGCTCCCAATTCACACAAGAGCTTTATACATTCAACGCTATTTTCTTGTGATGCCATTCTAAGTGCAGTAAATCCTTCATCATCGCCATTAAGAAATTGTTCAACATCTTTTCCTTGCTCGACCAAATATTTTACAACTTCGGGGAAATTTCTTTGTGCTGCATAAATTAAACTGTTATCTTTTAAAAATGTTTCTTTGTCAAATTTATTTTCAAGAAAAAATTTTATTATTTTCAAATGACCGTAAGTTGCAGCTAATTCTATTAAAGTATTGTAATTACCGCAAAGATTTATATTTGCATTATTTTTTGTTAAAAACTCAACTATTTCTAGTGCACCATCGTAAACAGCACACCACAACAATGTATTATTATTTTTGTCAATTGGTTTGTTAATATTATTATGTTTAAGCCACTCTTTTATTTCAAGAATATCATCTTTACAAAAAGTTCTATCTTCATCAAGAAATTTATATTCTCTATACAAGTTTTATCACCTGTCCTGGCATAAGTTTTGTAGGATCTGCAATGCCATTAGCTTTAGCAAGCTTATTGTGATCAAGTCCATATTTTTTAGCTATTGACCATAATGAATCTCCTTTTGCTACTACAACACTTTTAGGATAATAAAAATGTTTTTGTGGGTGACCTGGCTTAAGTTTGGTTTTATCGGTTTGATAATGAGGTCTACCATCTTTTTTATGTCCGTTAGGGTGATGCTCATTTTTTGTAGGACCGCCACCACCACCGCCTCCTCCGCCTTTGTAGTCACGCTCACGTGCAAGTTTCCATCTTTCAAAAGCATCCTTTTTATTAGGACACTGTTGACTTACTTGTGGTGGGTTTAGATTTCTATTTAGTTCTATTTTAGGAAAAATGAAAGGCTGGGGGCCACCAATGATTATTGGTGGTACAGGCGCAGGAGCAGGTGCTGGAAACGGGATAATAATGCCATTAGGTGGTAGAATTATAGCTGGCTCAGCTAACAACATTGCATTTGCCGACTGACTAACTGTCAGCAATACAAACAAAATTGAAACTGCGCCACCACAAAAACGAGTAAATTTTTTCATAAAACAACACTACCTTTTTATTATATATTTTCAACAGATTAGAATCCGTTGTTAAATTCAAATTTTAGAGAATGGTACACCCCCTGCAGCTGCTGCTGCTACTACTGCTGCTACTGCTGCTACTCGTTGATTTTGGTTGTGTATCTACATTAAATTTTATACTACCCTCTTTAGACACATTTTTATTTGGGAGATTCATTGTTCTAGAATTTTCTATTATATATTTTATAAAAGTATTTATTCCAGGATCACCTTCATTTTTAGCTGAAGTTAAAACGCAAGCACACGGAATATGTTGTGCAACTTCCTCTAACATTTTTGCTTGCGCTGCTGAATTAACTATATCGTTTTTTCTAAGATCAAATTTACTTCCCACGATCACTATTTTGCCATCACTTACTATTTTACTGCTAACATCCTTATATATTTTAGATAAGTAAGCTTTAACGCCATCATCAAGCTTTTTATCTAAATCATGTACTATAAACACAAAATTAGCACCCGTGGTAAAATTCACAACTTCACTATAATATTTATCGAGGCCTGCTGTGTCCCAAATTCTTAAAGAAAGTATATTATCGCCGTCAACTTTAATAAGTTCGCCGGGTGTTAATCTATCAGATTGTCGCTCGCTTTGGTCAAAACCCTCGTCCATTAACCTTTTCCAAATTGCTGTTTTCCCACATTGAAAATCTCCAACCAAAACTATTTTTACAAATTTAATTTCCGCAAATACTGAACTACACGTTATAAAAAGCAAAAACAAAAAAGTAATTAATTTTTTAAACTTCATAAAATAAAACATCCTTTAATTTGATTTAATCCATTTGGATATGCCAACACCTATTAAAACAGTAACACTCAAAATACCAACTACTAGAACAGGGTACATAAGCACTGACATTTTTGAATTTTTATGATTTTCGTTTCCGGCAACGTGGGGGGGTTCAAATAATCCAATTTTTTTTTTGACATCAATCCAGAAGCCCCAGTTAATGTTTTTTCTAAAAATATACTTCGGTATGCTTGCCCTGCAATCCAACCAAGAGGATTTGTTAGTCCTTTCCCTGTAGAACAATCTGGATGTCCTCGGCTCCACTTATTATCTATATTAAAAAATTCTTTCTCTAAACTACACGTATATCGATTAATCTGTTCATGATACTCATTATATGCAGTAGATTCAAGATTCTCTTTACCGTATGTAATAAACTCCAAAGCATTATGCCATCCATTATGTCCCCATGTTTGCAAATATCTAATACAGTTATTTAATGGTGTTTCAATTTTTATGAGAGTTTCAACGTCGTTTTTATAAAATGTGTGGCTTTTTAAAATAGGAGACAATTTTGGGTCAGATATATTATAAAGAATAATAGCGCCCGTGCATTTTTTTATTAAACTGTCAAGCTGCTTGTCTGGATGTAAAGCCCATTTTGTATTTACAACATAAAAATAAACATGATACTTTGTAGCGCCATAATTTGTTTCTATAATAGTTTGTGTTTCAGAACCGGTAGAGTCTTTTATAAAGATTTCACGCTCACCGTCGAAAGTGTTTTTACAGAGTTGTTTCACATACTCTTGTGCCAATGGGACATTATCACAAAATACTGCAACATAAACCTCATAATCGGCGGCATAAACTTTATCTCCAAAAAGATTAAAGACAAAAGTAAACATAAACACAAACATTAAAAAAGATGAGATCGTTTTTTTTCATGTTGTAACCCTTTCCATAATTTAGTTAACCAACTTATACCATAAAGCAAATTATTTTAAAATCTTTTTTACGCATTTTTTTCATATTATTGTATTAGAAATTTTACTTAATTTGTTAGAATAATTTATCAATATTTCACAATATATCTACAGATTTGCAAAATAAAAACTAATGGTATATAATGGAAATAATTAAATAAACGAGTTCCGAAAAGGGAACCTGAATTACTTCAAATGAAGTTTTTTAGGTTTCTTATTTTTGTTTTCAATGGAGGTGAAGAAATGCAAAATCTTTTCGGCAGAAGTGTAATTTACAGTTCAGAAACAGAAATAGGTTTAAAAAATATTCACAAAATCGTAAACGGTGCAATGCTTCGGCATGAAGAAAACAGCCGCCAAATTAAATATTTAGAAAAATATTTTACAGGAAAGCAGCCGATACTGGGGCGTAATAAAGTAATTCGGCCTGATGTAAACAACAAGCTTGTTATTAATAACGCTTATTCCATCGTCAGAAACGTGAACGGATATTTTTTAGGCGAACCAATTAAATACGCTTCTAAATACGAAAATAACCGTACTGAAGTCGAGCTTTTAAACAATATGATCGACAGCATTGATAAAGCGTGCGGAGATACTCAGCTTGGCGAATGGCAATCAATTTGCGGAACCGCATACAGATTAGTTTGTGTAAATGAAGATGCCGAATCGAAAGACAAAGAAATCGCACCATTTTCTATGCCTGTACTAAACCCCAAATACACGGCAGTAATTTATTCGTCAGAAGTAGAAAACAAGCCGATTTTAGCTTTTACATACTGTGACATTTTAGATGACAATGGCAACGCTGTTGGCAGAAAATACACAATTTACGATAAAACTTACCAATATATTTTTGAAACTAAAGGAGTAAACACACAAATAAAGTCTGAAGATTTAATTAAAGAGTATCCAAAACCCCATCTGCTGGGCGTTGTGCCAATAATTGAATATCCAAACAATCAATGGAGACTTGGCGACTTTGAAACTGTTTTAACCATTCTTGACGGGCTTAATAAGCTTCAATCTGATAGATTAAATTCAGTTGAGCAACTTGTGAATTCAATACTTGTATTTGTAAATTGTGAACTTAAAGATAGTACGCAAAACCCGGATAAAAAGAGTGATTTAGAGAAGTTAAAAGAGCAATTAGCAATTTCAATTACTTCAAATTCAGGACAGCCGGCAGACATTAAATTTGTTAACTCACAGGTTAATCAAAATGAAGCTGAAACTTTAGCACAAACACTAATTGATTACGTTTATGCAGTTACAGGAATACCTGACAGAAAAACAAGGTCAAATGGTGGCGGTGATACAGGAGATGCTGTATATCTCAGAGACGGATGGGCTTCGCTTGAAGTGGTAGCAAGAATTAAAGAGAGATATTTTAGAAAATCCGAAAAGCAAATGCTCAAAATTGTGTGCAAAATACTTGAAATATTTAGGAACATAAAACTAAAGCCAATGCACATAGAACCTACATTTGTAAGGAATAGAACAAACAACTTACTTAATAAAGCCCAAGCAATGTTAGTTTTAAAAGAACTTCAGTTTATTGACCCAATTGACATAGTTACGCTCGGTGGAATATCAGATAACCCAATAGATTTAGTCAAAAGAGGACTTACGTATTACGAGAAACAGGAGGAAAAAGATGCAGAAAATAATAAAAACACAAGTTCAAAAGAACCTCAAAAAATCGGAGAGAAAAATAAAGAAACTAAAAATTTTTCATGAAATCAGGTGTCCGCACTGTAATAAACTTCTCGGTAAGTTTGGCGGAATATACGAAATCAAATGCCAAAGGTGCAAAAACATTATTGAAGGCAATGCAGGATAAAAGCACATTAAAGATAAGGAGAGTAAGTTATGGGAGATACAAATGAAAAGACTACAGAATCAACTCGGGCTTCAAAGTCCATAGAACAACAACCTTTTAAAGTTTTTGAAAGCGAAGAAAAATTGAGTGAGTATTTGTCTGATAATTTTAAAGTTCGTGAAGAAAAACTCAAAACTAAACTTGAATATGAAATTAAATCCAAACTTGAAAAAGAGGCTAATTTTACAGCAGAGCAAAAACTCACAGAGAAAATAAAAGAGCTTGAAGATGAGAAAAAAGCGGTTCTCATTGATAAAAATAGAACCAAAGCTGAAAGAGAATTTGTTTCAAAAAATCTTAGTCTTGATGGCTACTCAGGAATTTTAGATTATCTGATTACCGAAGACGAATCGGCAACGCTTGATAGGACAAATAAATTACTTAGCTTTATTGAGACCCATTCACAAAAGATTGCTGATGAAAAAATTAAAAAAGCTATGAAAGATGTAAGCGTACCAAAGCAAAATGAAGCGAAAGGAGAAAATATTAATGAAAATATCGCAAAAAACTTAGGAAAGTCTAGAGCTGAAACATATAAATCAGCACTCGAAACAATTCAAAAATACCTATAGCAACGTGACGTTGCATCCAAATCGCGCAATAAGGCTTTTTAAAAATTTTACGGAGTATTCGCCCGCAATTATTAATCAATTAAATATTACAGATTGGAGTTTTTAATTATGAGATTTACAGAAAAAACAGTAACAATGCCACTTGAAATACTATATAGCGATCACTTTGTTGGAATGCCTTACATGGTACCAAGCGCAGGCGTAACACCCGATGCAGATGGTAAAAAGATAGTTAAAGCAGGAACAATTTATCCCGCGAATGATGCCACAGCAAAAGGAGTTTTACTTCATGATACAGATGTAACTTACGGCGATGCACCGGGAACTATTGTAATTCATGGATTTATTGATAATGCAAAATTAGTCAAAAATGGAATAATAGTCGCCAGTGCGGCAGTATTAGCACTCAAAATGATTGATTTTGTTGGATATACAGCATCACAAGGAGGGAATTAAAAATGAATTTAGGAGATTTATTTACATCAAAAGCAATATCACTTAACTGGTACGAAGCCGCGTCAAATAGGCTCCCGTACCTAGGCGAAGGATTATTTCCGGCAAAAAAGAAAATGGGACTAAATTTATCATGGATTAAAGGCTACAGAGGACTTCCTGTATCTTTAATGCCCTCAAATTTTGATGCAAAACCAACTTTCAGAGACAGAATCGGCGTTACAAAACTTAATTCTGAAATGGCGTTTTTCAGAGAAGCTATGATTGTTAAAGAAAAAGATGAGCAAGAAATTATGAATGTGCAGGAATCGGACAGCCCTTATGCTACTGAGATATTAAACAGAATCTTTGACGATGCAAATACTTTAATTGAGGGAGCTTTGGTTGTTCCCGAAAGAATGAGAATGCAGCTCATATCTTCGCAGGGTTCACCGCAAATTGCAATTACAGCGAATAATCTTACATACGCATATAACTATGATCCGAACGGCGAATTTGCATCTAACAACTATTTAGCACTAACCGGAACCGCCAAATGGAGCGATACTGCAAACTCAGACCCAATGACAGACATTAAAAACGCGCAGGATAAAATTG
>JAEWWM010000028.1 GCA_023458915.1 Bacillota bacterium | reverse complement strand
ATATTCGCTGGTGGGCATATAAACCCGTTGAAATCGAAAAAGAAGAAGAAGATCTTGTAATTGATGAAAATGTAAGGGTTGTAATAACTCCAAACACAACAAGAGTTAAACCTTTGGAGCAGGTAAGGTTCGAAGCTCACATAGAAGGGGCAATTAGTCAGGAAGTTCGATGGGGAATGGCTGAAAATAATACGGGAACAGTTGATAATAACGGTCTTTACACTGCACCTTCAAAAGAAGGGGTATATGAAGTCAAGGCTTACAGCGTGAAATTCGAAAACAAATCAGATTCGGCATACGTTGTGGTAAGCTCAACAAATTAGTTTAAAATGCTATAATAAAATTGTGAAAGGAAGAGATTTTTTATGAAAAAATTATCCGGATGGTCTGTTTTTTGGATTGTATTAGGTTCTATAATTTTTATACTCGGAGCTTGGGGCGTAGGGAGTTATAACGGCCTCGTAGGGCTTAGAGAAAGCGTTGACAATCAATCTGCTAACATAGAAACGCAACTTCAAAGAAGGGCGGATTTGATTCCCAATCTAGTTAATACTGTTAAGAAATTTGCGTCGCATGAATCGGATATTTTGACTCAAATTTCAAACGCGAGGGCAAAACTCGCGGGTGCCAAAACTATGCCAGATAGAGCGAGCGCAGACACAGAGCTTTCAGGCGCACTGAGCAGACTTTTGGTTATTGTGGAGAATTATCCAACTCTTAAAGCGGACACTCAGTTTACAAATCTTATGGATGAGCTAGCAGGAACAGAAAATAGGATTTCCGTTGCAAGAAAAGATTATAATGATTCAGTTAAAAATTATAACAATAGAATAAAAACTTTCCCGGCGAATATTATTGCAAATATGTTTGGGTTTAGCTCTGCCGATTATTTTCAAGCAGCAAACGGAAGCAATACTGCTCCGGCAGTTAACTTCAGCCAGCCGTAAAACATAAAAAAAGGAGGCACGTTTGTTGAAAGTTAAGAATTCATTTTTTAAAATAATTTTTTTGAGCACAGTTTTTATTTTTCTCGGTATGCTTTTTAGCTTTAAAGCGATGCCTAATGCGACAAACTCGTTTTACATTGACGATTTCGCAAATGTTTTAAGTCAAGACACCGAAGATTATATTTTAAACAACAGCGCCGCACTTGCAGAAAAAACTTCCGCGCAGGTTGTTGTTGCAACTGTTGATTCTCTTGGGAGTACAAATATAGACGATTATGCGCTTAACTTATTTCGCAAGTGGGGAATAGGAGATAAAAGTAAAAACAACGGACTTCTTATTTTACTTGCGCCAAACGAGCGAAAAGTGAAAATTGAGGTTGGTTATGGTTTAGAAGGCAGAATTAACGATGCAAAAGCGGGAAGATTTTTAGATGAATATGCTGTGCCGTATTTTAAAAATGATAACTGGGATGCAGGAATAAAAACTTTGTATTCTGCACTTATTTCAGAAGTTTATTCTGAGTATAATGTGGAAATGCCCAAGGACGTTGCCAGTGTGATTTCAACCCATAAAGAAACATATGAAAGTGGCCAAATTGGCACTATAGTGGGATTTATTATAGTTGCTCTTATAATAGCGTTCGGTGGAATTTTACCCTGGATTTTAAGAAGAAGAGGTTTTGGAGGACCGTTTATCGGCGGTGGTTTTAGTGGGTTTGGCAAAGGCGATTCTGATTTCGGAGGTTTCGGTGGGTTTGGTGGAGGCGGCGGAAGTTCCGGTGGCGGAGGCGCTTCCAGAGGATTTTAAAGTTTAATATAAATTCAAATAAAATTTCTTTCAAAATTAGATAAAATTTTGAAAGAAATAATTTTTTAAAAAAACTATACATTTTTAAATTATTTTGTTATAATGTAACAAAATATATAATAAGGTGGTGCAAAGCATGACTAAAAATACAGAAGAATTGATTCAAAAAATAGTTAAAGATGAAAATTTGGTAAAAGAAATATTAAAATGTGAAAATTTTGATGAACTTTATGCTATACTAAAAGGAGAACAAAAAAATCTTACGAAAGAAGAATTAGAGGATTTTATGAAAAAATCAAATGAAATTAGCATAAAGGAATTGGAATTCGTAGCCGGCGGAATTTCGAATGTTGGTAAAAAGGCTTATCTGTTGCGCTTTCAGCATTAATGGGAATTTCTGCTGTACCGCTTTTAAGCGTAGGCGCTGCAAATCAAAACGAAACGGCAACTAAACCGCCAGTAACGCAAACAAAAAAGCTTTCAAATACGAAAAAAGGGATAATTGCGGGAGGCGCTGCTACGGGTGCCGCATTTATCGGAATATTAATAGGTGCATTGTTAAAAAGTAAAGATGGGAAAGCAACAAAAAGCGAGTCAGATAAAGAAAAAAGTGAAAGTAGTAGTGCTGCAAATTTTAATAAATCTGTAGATATTATTAATTTAAATCTTGAAAATTTGAAAGGTAATAGGGAAGAACTTTTAAAAACAATGCCTGAGCTTGCAAAATATTTTATGATAAATTATTTAAAGCTTAGGTTTATTGTATTTAATGCTTTCAACGCTGTCGCTAACGCCAGAGTTGCTGCCGAGAACGCCAGAGCTTCCGCCGAGAACGCCAGAGTTGCCGTCTACGCCGCCGCTCACTCCGACGCCGCCGCTGCCATAAGTCTCGATGCCTTCAACGACGCCTTCGGTGACGTCTTTCACGACGGCACCCTTGTCGTCATCAACAACGTCGATGCCGCCGCCGCCGCCGCTAAAGACGCTTATAATAACGGCGATGACAAAGCTAAAGATGAGGCTGCATTTAAAGCTGCTTATAATGTTTTCAAAGAAAAAGTTCCAATTAGTAAAATAGCGAGTGAATTTACTAAAGGGTTTTCTAATGACGGAGCAATATACGATGAGCAGATTAAAAGCATGAGCGAGAATGACCTTTTTAACTTAGCATTAGTCTTACAACAACAGGGAAAAGTTCTTGAAGATAAAATTATTGAGTTAATGCCTAAATAAATTGATTTAAAAATTAAAGCTGAATAAAATTTTTTAAAAAAGCTCACAATTCTTTGCAACAAAGAAATGGGGGCTTTTCAATATGTTTGGTACAAAGAGTAAGGCTTTAATTTGCGGTTTTATATTTTCAGTGCTTTTTTCGTTCGTAGGCTTTTCAAGTAAATGCGAAGGAATAAGCAATAAAGTTTTTCGGCTGCATATTATTGCAAATTCAGATAGCAATGAAGACCAGTCTTTAAAGCTAAAAGTCCGGGATAGAATACTAAAAGATTTTGGAAGCGAATTTAAAAGTGCGGAAGATTTAATTTCCGCCAAAGAAATAACGCTTGAAAACATCGGCAGAATAAAAACCTTGGCCGAGGATGAAATAATTAAAAACGGCTACAGTTATTTTGTTAGTGCGGAAATAACACATATGTATTTTAATACTCGAAAATATGATGAGATAACTCTTCCTGCGGGTTATTATGATGCTCTAAGAATAGTTATAGGAGATGGTGAGGGTAAAAACTGGTGGTGTGTGATGTTTCCGCCGATGTGTCTTCCTGCAGCCGAGAAAAAAAGCGAATTGGAAACGGTTTTAAATTCGTCAGAGCTTGATGTTGTGGAAGGAGTCCAAAAGTATAAAGTGGAATTTAAAATTGTTGAGTTTGCTGTGGAAACAAAAGAGTTTTTTCAAACCCACATTTGGGATCCAACGCAAGATTGTATTGATTCAGGTCTACTAAATATTTCAGAAAGGTATGATGTAGATTTTAAGCTAGCTGAGGTATTTTCTTGGAACTAGGGAATAGTGATTCTTCACGCTTTTTATTTATACAATATTGACAAAAATATTGTATAAATATATAATTTATTGTAATATATTTTGAATTTATATTATGAAAGGTGTGTGAAAGATATGAGTTTGACAAGTAAGATTGCAGGCGCAGTCATAGGAGGAGTCCAAAAAAAAATAGTAAATATGGTTACCGGTGAAGTGCCGACAGCGTGTGGCGCGCAAGACGAGCAACACATAAAAAAAGGTTTTATTGGAAAAGCTAATGCTGAAATGTTAATAGATTCTCTGAAAAAATATAATAAGGATGTTAAAGCTAAGGTTGCGAGCGGGTCTTACGCTATTGACAGAGGGGCAATAAATTTTAATAAAAAAGCCATTGAGTTATTAGAAATGTACCGGAAAGAGCTTTCAAATTTCAAAAAATTTGATTTTTTTGAAAGCCGTACATTGAGTAGACTTGAAAAAGCTAAAAAAATGATGACTGATATACTAAAAAAATTAGATAGTAGTTGCACCACAGCTTTAAAAAGATATAGCGATGATTCCATGCGAAAAGCGGCAGAGAAAAACGATGATCTCAAAGCGTATATTCCGAAACGCATATGGTGCGATTTTGTAGAAGATATGAAAGCTGATATAAAAACAACCCAAGAAAACCTTGATAGTGCTATAGATTTAAAAACTCCAAAAATTGATTACGACAAGCTTCAAATCACGAAAACAAAAACTGCTGTAGGCAAAAAAGACATTGACAGGCAGAGTAAAATGCAAAAGGCAGTTGGAGTTGGAATTAAAAAAAGAAAAGAAACTGAAGAAGCAAAGGTAAAAGCGGCAGAGGCAGCAAAGAAAAAATTAGCTGAAGCGGCAAATAAAAAATTTGTAATTGACATAAAAGACACCGGAGAATTTTATAATAAGTTGAAAAAACTGTACAATCAAGCAACCAGAGATGTACAAAGCATCACGTCTAATGTTCACACTAAAAACCAGCTTGAAAAAGCGAAAGAATCATTAAAAAGCATTGGGGAAAAATACTTTATACCGCTTAATAAATTAGATCTGGATATAGGAAATGTGAAAAAAAATTATGATGAAGAGTTGAAGAATAAAAAGTATCCTGAAGCAGCTAAAATAGCGAAAGAACTTAAAGTAAAAATAGATAAATTCAAAGATTTGGGAAAAGAAACTCAAAAATCTATATCTAATTTGAAAAAAGATATTAAAAAAGTAGCAGCAATAGAACCAACTTTACGTTATATTAAAGACTTATAGCATATTTTTACGTTTAAGTATCGCCCAAGTTCCAAACGCTGCAACAACAGATAGCACAAACGGGAACCACCAGTATTCCATCATAGGTATCCCAGGGTTATTCATACCGTATATGCTCGAAATTATGGTAGGAATGGAGAGTATAATTGCAATTGAAGATAAGATTTTCATAACGGAATTAAGATTATTGGAAATAAGTGAAGAAAACGCATCCATGATTCCTGATGATATATTAAGGTATATCTCGGACATTTCCATCGCTTGTTTAAATTCTATTGTGGCGTCTTCTAGGAGTTCGCCCTCTTCTTCACCTAAATTTAAATATCTGCCTCTTGTAATCCTTCCCAGCATTATACCAATAGATTTAAGCGACGCAGAAAAATAAACCAGAGATTTTTCGATTTCAAGGAACTGAATCAGTTCCTTGTTTTTCATGGATTTTTTGAGTTCCTCTTCTACATGCTGAGTAATTCTATTAATTTGATTTAAGTACTGAAGATATTTCCCCGCCATGCGAAGCATTATTTGAAGAGTAAATTTTTCTTTTTGTTCAGGGTGTGCATTTTTTATAAGCCCTTCAGAAAATTCTTCAATAATAGAATTTTCTTTAAGTGAGATAGTTATAATGTTTTCAGGAGTAATTATTATGCTAAGCGGCATAGTGTAGTAAGTTAAATTTTTGCCAGATTTATTGACAACGGGACTATCTATTATTATTAAAGTTGCGTCATCTTCACTATCTATATGGGATGATTCTTCTTCGTCGAGCGATGCTCTTAAAAATTCAGGTTCTATTTCAAATGTGGATATTAAATAATTTATTTCATCTTCATTTGGATTTACGCAGTTAATCCAGCAGTCTTTTTCATAATTTTTTATTCTTGTTGTTTTGCCATTTATAGTTTTGTAGTAATTTATCATGCAAATCATCTCCTTACCATAAAATGCCATAATTTTTTTATCTAAATTATACACATTAAATATTCTAGCATAATGTTTTGTTTTTTTATAGTCCTAGATAACATCATTATTTTACGCCTGCTTATTTTTCATGCATAAATATTGGCAAGTTTTCATTTAATTGAACTATGGAGGCGTATTTTAATGAGTATAGGAAGACTGCGGATAAGTGTATTTAATGAAACCGTTGGGATGCCGCTGCCTAACACTACAATTACTATTTCGCTGTCAAATCAGGAAAATAAAGTAGTGGAAGAAGTTGTAACTGACTCCTCAGGGCAAACCGATACAGTGGAGTTAGAAGCACCACCGGTTGAGTATTCTTTAGAGCCCGATGCACCTATGCCTTACAATGAGTACGATTTAACTTTTGTGCAGCCCGGTTTTGACTCGGTGTCAATTAAAAAAATTCAAATTCTCCCGGATGTAATTGCAGAGCAAAATGCATTCATGAAAAAACCTCAAAATGTGCCGGAAGAAAATTTAATATATGTTATACCGCCTCATACTCTTTACGGGGAATTTCCTCCAAAAATACCGGAATCAGCAGTTAAAGAGCTTCCGCCTCCCACAGGCCTCGTTGTGCTCCAAGGCGTAGTTGTGCCAGAGTTCATAGTAGTACATGATGGTGACCCAAATGATAATAATGCTCCTAACTATTGGATTCCGTACAAAGATTACATTAAGAATGTTGCAAGCTGCGAAATTTACGCTACGTGGCCTCAATCTGCTATAAGAGCCAACGTGCTTGCCATAAATTCTTTTACTCTTAATAGGGTATATACAGAATGGTACAGAAGCCGAAGGAAAAATTTTACTATTACCTCCTCTACGGCATACGATCAAAAGTTTGCCTACCAAAGAAACATATTTAAAGAAATATCCGTTATAGTCGATGAAATATTTTCAACTTACATAACCAAACCAAACATACAGCAACCATTATTTACTCAGTTTTGCGATGGGAAAAATGTAACGTGCCCCGGGTGGCTTTCGCAGTGGGGGTCAAAAAACTTAGCCGAAAATGGGCTTGGATATGTTGATATTTTAAGAACATACTATGGTTCTGAGATTTATTTTGAATCTGCTACACAGGTAACAGGTGTGCCGGTATCGTTCCCCGGGGTAGTGCTTCAGTCCGGATCTACGGGGGAGTATGTCCGTACAATTCAAAGGCAGTTAAACTCTATAAGTAACAATTATCCGGCGATAAATAAAATAGCCGTTGACGGTGTTTATGGTCAACGTACCGTGGATGCTGTTAAAAAATTTCAAGAAATATTTGGACTTCCGCAAACAGGCTCGGTCGATTATGCTACCTGGTACGAAATTTCGAAAGTTTATACAGCAGTTGAACGGTTGACGTAGGTGCATTTTGTTGGATAGATGGTGATACATTTGCATAAATTTTTATAGTACAAGCATTGTAAGCGCTACTTTTAATAATTTTTTAGATATAATGACATGATTCGACGTGATATGAAAAAATTCATTGATATAAAAATTATAAGAGTGTAACTCATAAATATTATATTAATGGAGGATAAAATATGAAAAAATCATTTTTATTGGCACTTCGCCTTTTAGCTGTGGGGATTTCAGTATTTGCACTATCTTCGATTAATGCTTTTGCACAAAAAGAATATTTACACGATGATAGCGGTAAAGCTGTAGCGAAATATGATACGGATACAAGAGAAATTGATATTTTTTCTGATATACCCCAAAAAAAATGGAAGAAAGTATTGGGTTATGACGGTCATTGTGGTGTTGAAAAATATTACGGATTTTTTCCTAAAAAAATTACTTACAAAAATGTTGTTTATGAATACAGCGGAAGCAAAAATAGTGGAATGCTGACTATTAAATCGCTAGGTGGGGGCGAGTTGTTCAAGAAAGTTATAGATATGTTTGGGCCAAGGTTGTATGATACGTTGTATGATCGTGCATGCCAATTAGAAGAGGTAAATATTATAGGAGAACAATTTAAAGCGCTTCCCTGCAAATTGTTTCATGCCTGTACTTTAAAACGTATTAACATAAAACAAACTAGCATATCATCTATAGACATTTGGGCACTGGGATGTTGCCATGAATTAGAATTACTGGAATTACCTTCTACTCTTTCTGCTGAATCAATAACTGCATCTTCGATGTTTGGGCCAGAAAAGGGTGGCGGCGTTTTCGGTAATGGGAGTTCACATTATGCACCGTATCCGCTTTTCTTAGAAGAAGTTAAGGGTAACGGCAAGGAAATACTTAAACAGGCACATGAACTAGAAGATACGGATATAGCATTTAAAAAAAAATTAGCACAACAAGTAAAATTTTCACAGGAACATAAAAAAAGTGAGAGAGACTGCTCAATTCAATGAATGCAATTTTAACAAAGTAGTAGTTCACATGGAGAGCGCTCCTTTTTGTTTTGTCCAATTTGACTAACTTGTGATTTTTGTGCTATTCTTTTATTAAAAGTTTAAAAGCGAATTCCTAAGACAAGAGGTTTAAAATGCGCAAAACTAACATTAGTCAATATAGCAGTGCCTCTAGTGGTGCAAAAATGCCTTTTAGTAAAAAACGCAAAAATAAAAATTTAAGAATAGCGACATCATCGCTCAAAATTATATGGCGGCTTCTCTTTAGTTTAGTAACGGTCTTTGTGATTACAGGGACTTTAATATTTATATCGCTTTGGGTATATAAATCCAAAATTTTAGAAAATGATATTGCCCTTAACATAAATGCTTCAAAAATGCCGCTTACAAGTTTTGTTTACATTAATGACGAAAACGGCAATCCTCAGGAATATCAAAAAGTATACAATACCGAAAATAGAGTATGGATAAATTTTCAAGATATACCCGCAAACATGAAAAACGCTATAATAGCTATAGAAGACAAAAGATTTTATGAGCATCACGGAGTCGACTGGATGAGAACTTCAGGTGCGATGTTTAATCTTTTAAAAGGAACATACGGCTATGGTGGTTCCACTTTAACTCAGCAGCTTGTAAAAAATATTACAGAAGATAACAAAGTAAGTCTTACAAGAAAATTGCGTGAGATATTCAGAGCTATAGAGCTTGAAGAAAGATATTCAAAAGACGAAATTCTTGAATCTTACTTAAATGTTGTGAATTTCGGCAGCGGTACTAGAGGAGTTCAGGCGGCTGCAAACTTATATTTTAATAAAAACATTCAGGAATGTTCACTCGCTGAATGCGCTGCAATTGCGGCAATAACCCAAAATCCGGCAGCATATAATCCCGTTCATCACCCCGATAACAATAAATCGCGGCGCGAAATCGTCCTTAAAGAAATGCTTGACCAAAACAAGATTTCTCATGGTGAATATGACTCTGCGGTTTCGGAATCATCTGATATAAAATTTAGTGAAAACTCAGAAAAATATAAAAAAAATAGTTCAGCGTCTGTGCGTAACTGGTATGTTGAATCACTTATTAAAGATGTGGTAACGGACTTATGTGACAAATATCGCATTGGTAAATCAGCTGCGGAGGACATGATTTATACCCAGGGGCTTAAAATATACTCTGCAATGGATGCTAAAGCTCAGTCAATTGCCGAAAATGCGCTTAAAGACCCGAATATTATGGCTAAAGACCCGAACTTAGAGCTTGGCTACATGATGATGGATTTTAATGGAAGAATACTCGCAACTATTGGCTCACGAAAAGAAAAAACAGCGAATTTAATTTATGATCGCGCAAATGCCGCAAGGCGTCAGCCCGGCTCAACAATAAAGCCACTCGCTGCTTACACGCCGGCTATCGATCTTGGGATATATAATTATTCATCAATAATCATGGATGAACCGCTTCAAATTGACAGCGATGGGAACAACGTTATTAAAAATTGGCCTAAAAATTGGTACAAAAGTTACAAAGGGCCTGTGACTCTTCAGTGGGCAATTGAAAAATCCGCGAACGCTCCCCCCGCGCAGATAGTAAAATTTTTAACTCCTTTTAAAAGCTATGAATTTTTAACTAAAAAGCTTGGATTCACAAGCCTCGATAGCAGTGACGCGGCTTCGCTTTCGGCGCTTGCAGGAGGCGGCACGCATTTTGGTGTTACACTGCGGGAAATGATTGCAGCATTCCAAATTTTTGGCAATGGCGGAAAATATAACAAACCGCACACATATTTTTACGTTACAGACAGAAGCGATAAAGTAATTCTCGATAACCGCGACGCTGCTCCAGTTCAAGCAGTGGCATCTTCAACGGCTACTATTATGAACAGGCTGCTTAGAAATGTAGTAATAGGACCCGAAGGAACGGGAAGGTCGGCAAATATACCCGGCTGGAATATTGTTGGCAAAACCGGTACAACAACAGATGACTATGATAGCTGGTTCATGGGGCTTAGTCCGTACGCTGTTGCGGGAATATGGACAGGTTACGATAATCCAAAACGTATTCGCGAAACAACTACAGCAATTAGGGTATGGAAGCACATTATGACAAAATACCTTGAAAATAAAACTAACAAAGATTTCACGTATGACAAAAATGTGGTGAGCGCACAGTACTGCAAAACAACGGGAAAAATCGCAAGCAATACCTGTAAAGATGTTGCAACCGGATACTATATAAGTGGCAATATGCCCGAAAGCTGCACTTCGCACCCTTCTGGTGCTCCGGAAAGCGCGAAAACTGAAGAAACACCTCCGGAAACTGCTAGTGGGGAAAGTAGTGTTATTGAAAGCCTTCCTCCGGAAGGCGAAGCAGAAGCTTATACCAACGAAACTTCGGCAGAATAATATTTAAAAATCAAGTTATATCACGGCAAAACTTTGCAGCATAAATTGAAATAATAATATATTTGATTCCGTTTTGGGAGTGCTTCATAAAGTAATTATTCTGGTTCCCTCAGTATTACTACAAAGTAAACACTTCCCCTCACATTTTTTCCTTTTAGGGAGCTGTTTTTAATGAGCCTTATAGTTCAAAAATTTGGTGGAAGCTCTGTGGCTGACGCTCATCATCTTTTTAATGTTGCAAAAAAAATAACGAATTTATACTCCAAAGGGAACGACATAATAGTGGTGGTTTCCGCGCAAGGCGATACGACTGACAAATTGCTTGAAATGGCAAGTGAAATAAATAAAAATCCCTCTAAAAGGGAAATGGATATTTTGCTCTCGGCTGGTGAGCAGATGTCAATTTCGCTACTTGCCATGGCGATAGAAAAAATGGGGTTTCCGGTGGTGTCCCTTACAGGTTGGCAGGCCGGAATTAAAACCAATTCAAATTACAATGATGCCAAAATAATTAATATATCCACCGATAGAATTAAAGCTGAACTCAGTAAAAAAAATATTGTTGTAATAGCTGGGTTTCAAGGGATTAACGAAAACGGTGACATCACAACACTTGGCAGGGGTGGGTCAGATACCAGTGCAGTAGCAATTGCGGCGGCGATGAACGCGGATGTTTGCAAAATATATACAGATGTTGATGGAGTTTATACCGCAGACCCAAGAATAGTACTCGCGGCAAAAAAACTTAGCAGCATATCGTACGATGAAATGTTTGAACTTTCTTACCACGGCGCGCAGGTGCTAAACGATAGGTCGATTGATACTGCTAAAAAATATAGCGTAGAAATTGAAGTTCTTTCCAGTATGCTAGATAGCGAGTCGGGGACAATTGTAAAAAATATTCCCGAAAAAAAAGGTAATATCATTAGCGGAATTGCTGCCGAAAATAACATAGTAAAAATAACTGTCACAAACGCAAAAAACAAAAAAATCTTTGTCGATAAAATATTCCCTGAAATTAAATCAAAAAACATTAAATGTGATAATAGCCTTGCGCCAATCGGTCAAATGCCACTCGAAAATGTAATCTTTACAGTTCCGGAAAATAAATTAAATGAAGCTGTCGTTATTATTGAAAAATATCTTTCAGACGATGAAAACACTCAAATATTTTATGATAAAAATAAATCAAAAATATCAATTATAAACTTATCTGAAAACATTAATATAAATATAGCTTCAATTATGTTTGAAACTCTTTTTGAAACCAATATAGAAATCGAAATGATAGCGTGCGATAATGCCCGCGCTTCGGTTTTGATATCCTCTAATAACATGCATACAGCTTTAAATAGTATTCATAGCAAGCTTTTTGAAGAAGATAATTTATTGTGAAAAATCTGGACTTTTGATGAATTTTATAATATAATGAAATTAACAAACAATTAAAAAATAATCAAAAGGAAACTAGAAGGATTTATGAGTAAATTAAAGAATAAGGTAATAGCATTGTCACTGAGCTTTTTAACTGCGGTTCAAATAGGAGCATCAGCTATGTGGGGCAGCAATGGCAGCTCCACTAATAGTGGCACTACTCTTAGCAGCACCAGTAGCAGTATAGGAGTTGAAAAGGAATTGTGTTCAGCATCAAAAGAAGTAGCTGAAATATTAAATCAACTTCCAGATGATTGGAAATTATTTAGTAGTAAATACAGAGAAAATTCACACGTAAAAGAAATAGAAGAACAATTATCAGAGCTTATGCAGAAAAAATGGCTGATTTTTAACATTACCATTTTTGCCGCTGCTGCTCTTACAATAAATGAGAATTTTATACCGAAACTAATTAAGGAACATGGCGGTCATTTCATTGCAATTGCGGTTCATAGCCTTATCTTTAAAGAGGGAGAGCACCAACTTACATATTTAGTAAAAGATTTTGGTGGAGGTATATTCCCTAATCGTTTTAATTGCGCCGTTACGCCATCTAGTAATTATATTCATCATACTACTGATGTTGATTTTGGTGCAGCTAATAACTTTATTCAAAATGACCTTGTTGAGGCCATTAAAAATGCTGTTATCGTTACTCATTCGGACACTAAAGATACATTTGATGATAATGCCAAGAAAGCCGCTGCTAATGCTGTTATAAATAACAGCATTAGATCTAGCGTGTGTGCAGCTGCGAAGGCCGCTATGGATACTCATCATACTAACAATTTATTTGTCTTTGAGGAACCTGATATGTGGGATTTTACTGAAGATAAGAGTCATTTTAGAAATGAAGCAAAAGTTTTAGATGAACATACTGCGATACTAAATAAAGTGGCGGGAATAAAGCTGAAAATTTTAGTAAGACACATATTAAAAAAAATCTGCCTAAATAAAAAAGAGGAGATAAAATGAGTAAATTAAAAAACAAGTTAATAGCATTAGTGCTGATTTGTTTAAATGCGGCTCAAATAGGTGCAAGTGCAGCGATGCCAGCGGCACCTGCAAAAAATTTGCATGAAAGTGTAAAGGCTGCGACTCCAACCTCAGCAACAAAAAATCCGCAAACCGGTGCAGTTAAATATTCTTTAAAAGATTTTAAAAATTGGCCTTTAAAGCGTAAACTAGCAGTAATTTTGGGTCCTATCCTAGGAACATTTGTTGGTCTTCCTGTTGCTTTTGTTGCAGCAGGGGGAATATGTGTTGCAGTGTGTGCTTTGGATAATAAAGTTAAGCGTGCTAACATTGAGGCAATATCGGAGGAACAGTCAATAAAAAAATTGTTAACCTGGCTGCCTAGTGATTGGACGTTAGAGAGCGAGAAATATAAAAGGGTGTTATGTATAAAAGAAGTAGAAAAACGGATATTAGTTCTGACAAACCTAAAATGGCATGCTTTTTTATGTGCATACCACAATTATTGTAATATCTTTGAAATTACAAAATTTACTTCAAAATTTGTCGATGATAGTAATCTTCAATATGATGAGTTAGATCGTATAAGAGAAGCAGTTATTATTTGCTATAAAAATTACGATATTGATGATGACGGAAGTTATGCCGTCTTGATGAATAAAGCCGATGTCATCAAAGAAAACAGGAAAAATGCTCTTGATAATGTTACTAAAGCTATGAGAAGTAGTGTTGCTAATGATGTTATCAAGGCTGTTAGGGAAGCTGTTCATGCGAACATCTTTAGTGATCTCTGGAGCGAAAGAAGTTTTAGCCCAGATTGTGTAAGTTCCTTTTGGGCATCAGACAGCTATTTTTATCATAAAATTATTAAAAGGGAGAAAATTAATAAAAAATACTTTGAAAATTTAGAGAAAGTTTTAAATAATCAGACCAATAAGTTAAACGAAATGGTGCGAAAAAATAAAGCAACTATAGTTTCTAATGTTTTTAATGATTATAATGATTGAAAAAAATCATTAAGATAAAATGAATAAATTATAAGCTCTTTTACGGGAGTGCCCTTGGTTTGTTCGAGGGCATATTTGTATATTTCCAATTGTTTTGAATATTTATCAAAAAGTTCTCTGACGTTGTTAGTTTTATCTGTTTTATAATCGACTATTATATATTCATCGTTTTCTAGAAACGCGCAGTCAAGCGCACCTTGAGTTACGATGAAATTTTTGCTCTCAAAATCTATTAAATTTTCATCTAATACACTTGGCGGAATTTTCACAGAAAATCTATATTCGCGGAGTAATTGTTGGCTTTTAA
>JAEWWM010000027.1 GCA_023458915.1 Bacillota bacterium | reverse complement strand
AAGTTACTCTATTTTTTTTGTTAAGATCTAAATCAAGAATATATGCGAGATGCCACGAAATTGCTTCTCCTTCGCGGTCAGGGTCAGTCGCGAGCAAAACTTTATCTGCTTTTTTTGCTTTTTCTTTTAGCTCTTTCACCAAAGTTTCTTTGCCTTTAATTACTTCATATTTAGGAGCAAAATTGTTCTTTATGTCCACACTGAGCCGTTTTTCGGGAAGATCCCTGACGTGACCCATAGAAGCGATAACATCATAATTTTTTCCTAAATATTTTTTTATTGTTTTTGCCTTTGCCGGAGACTCCACTATCACTAAATTTAGCATAATATATCCATCCAAAATAAAAATTGTAATTTTCAAAGTAAATATATACTATAAATCTTAAATTAAGTACACAATTAATTATTTACCTCATACATTCTTCCAGAGCAAGGTTTTATAAGTCCATAGAGTTCAAGCTCAGTTATTATTGGAAGTAAGTCTTTAATCAAAAGCCCGGTTTTACGGCTTATATCATCTATATGCATCTTGTTTTTTCCCCCTTCAATGGTACGATAAATAATTTTGGATTTATTATCAAGGCTATTTAAAATTTTTTTATTTTTAGATTTTAAATTCAATTTTTTATTTGCAGATTCAGTAACAGGAATTTCAATTTTTTGAGCCGTAGATTTAATTTTTTTAATTTTAAAATCGTTCCCTATGCGCTTTGAGTATTCATCAAGAATATTTTGGGCGCAGGTTATTACAGTTGCCCCATCGCGAATTAGCCCCGTAGCGCCCACAGCAAGTCTACTTTCCATGTCAATGGGCACAACAAACACATCACGGTTTTGATCGTTAGCCAAATTTGCCGTGATTAGTGAACCGCTTTTCTCGCCAGCTTCAATCACTACCGTACCTAGAGACAAACCCGATATAATACGATTTCTGATGGGGAAATTTCGAGGAGAAGCCTGAAAATCCGGGGGATATTCGGAAATTACAGCACCATTTTTAGAAATTTTCTCGCGAAGTGATGCGTTATTCATTAAATAAGGGTAATTTATCCCGCAGCCCAAAACCGCAACTGTTTTACCGCCACCATTAAGCGCACCTTCATGGGCAGCAAAATCAACTCCGATAGCGCCGCCACTGACAACAACTGCACCTGCCGAAGCAAGGTCTCTACTAATCTCAAAAGCCATTTCCGTGCCATAAGAAGTGGCTTTTCGAGTACCGACAACTGAAATATTCAAATTTCCGCTCAGGCACAACCTATCGCCCTTAACATACAGGACGCACGGTGGATTTGGAATATCCTTCAAAAGTTTGGGATATTCTTCATCAGCTAAAGTTAAAATTTCATAACCTAGATTATAAGATTTTTCTAATATCAGCTTTGCTTTATCCAGCGAAATGCTGAGTAAGGCTTCAATTTCACGATTCAAAAAACACCCGCAGATGCGCCACTCGCGTTCGCCGGCACTGTAAAAATCTTTTATATTTTTATAATAATGATTCACCACTTTTGCTTTGCGGCTCCCATAGCTCAGCGCCTGCTGAAGCCATATCCAATAAATTTTTTCATCCATTTATGTTTTTCCCTCGATTTGTTATTTCCCATATTACAATCCCAGCAGCAACAGATACATTAAGCGATTCCGCACTATTACTCATGGGTATGGTCATCTTTTCATCACACGCTTCTATAATTTCTTCAGCAAGGCCACTACCTTCATTTCCAAAAACAATTCCGATTTTACCTACAAATTTAATATTTCCAGTAAGCGAAACGTTATCATCTAATACCGTGGCATATATTTTGAAATTATTTTTTTGAAGATTTTTTATAAACTTTACCGAATCCTCAAAGAGAATAATATTTAAACGAAAAACCGCGCCCATACTGCCGCGCAAGGTTTTGGGGTTATAAACATCGCAACTGTTTTGAGACACAGCGACCATACTTATTCCTAAAGCATCGCAAGTTCTAAGTATACTTCCTAAATTTGAAGGATTTTGAATATTTTCAAGCAAAATAATTTTTTCGCACTCAGTTTCGTCTGATTTTTTGCTTTCACATTTGCATATACAGACTATCCCCTGCGGGGTATTTGTATCGGAAATAGTTTCGATTATACTCTGGCTTACCATAAAGCTGCTTTCTGAAGATTTAATTATACTTGAGACTACATTTTCAAATTTTTCAAAACATTTTTTGGTATAAAAAACTTTTTGAATCGAAACTCTGTTTTGAAAAGCGTCGCCACATAGCTTTACGCCTTCAATCAAAAAGGCATTTTCTTCTTTTCGAAATTTTGCAGAAGATAACAATTTTTTTGCATATTTTATATTAGCATTTTCTTTGCTTGTTATTTCGCTCGTCATTTGTTAATTCCTTCTGGTTAATTTCCTCTTTATAAAAAATTTACGCCCAAGAAAGTGATAACACCGGGCGTAATAATTTATAAAAACTAAAAAATTACTTCATTTGCTCAGCAAGTTTAGCAAATCCTTGCGGATCAGAAATTGCAATTTCCGAAAGCATTTTTCTATTAAGGTTTATTCCTGCTTTTTTAAGCCCATTTATAAAAGCTGAATAATTAATACCGTTCATGCGACAAGCTGCTGAAATTCTTGTAATCCATAATTTTCTGAAATCACGCTTTTTCTGACGTCTTCCTATGTAAGCATAGTTTCCTGACTTCATAACGGCCTGCTTCGCCATTTTAAAATGCTTACTTTTTGCGCCCCAATAGCCTTTCGCAAGTTTCAGCACTTTTTTTCTTCTGTTTCTTGTGGTGATTGCACCCTTTATACGTGCCATTATATTTACCTCCAATTGATGGTCATCTTTAGAATTTAAAACATTTATGAACCTAAATTTAGTTATAGGACATTAAGCTTTTTATTTGAAATACGTTAGTTTTATCAACAATTGTCTGCCCGCGCAAAGCACGCTTTTTCTTAGAATTTTTTCTGCCTTTAATATCGTGGCCTGTATATGCATGCGCTCTTAAAATTTTCCCTGTGCCTGTTACTTTAAAGCGTTTTTTCGCTCCACTGTGAGTTTTTACTTTGTACATATTTTAGGGGATTTTTTTCACCTATTTTTATCCCCGCTTCACTACCTTTCTTTAAGATTTTTTGTTTTTCGATGCTAAAAACATTAGCATGGTTTTTCCATCGAGCTTTGCCGGACGTTCTACATCAGCAAATTCCGCGCAGGCTTCGGCAAATTTTTTTATTAAATTATATCCAATTTCAGGGTGACCCATTTCTCTGCCCCTAAACCTGATTGAAACTTTTATTTTATCGCCGCTTTTAGCAAACCTTTGCGCATGGCTGACTTTTGTTTCAAAATCATGCGTATCGATATTAAGGGATAATCTTACTTCTTTTAAATCTACTATATGCTGATTTTTCTTAGATTCTTTTTCTTTTTTAGCCATTTCAAACTTATACTTACCATAATCCATAATTTTGCATACAGGCGGAACAGCGTTGGCTGCTATTTTAACCAAATCAAGATTTGTATTTGTCGCCATCTCCATGGCCTTGCTAAGCGGAACAATTCCTAATTGAGAACCATCAGAACCTATAAGTCGGACTTCTTTGTCCCTTATTTCGCCATTGATTTGAAGCTCTTTGCTTATGATATTTAAGCACCTCCACAAAATTTACTTAAAAAGCTGTTTTAAAACTTTTTAAATCGCAAAAATAAAACCAAAAAATAAAAACTGCATGAGCAAAATTTGACTCATACAATAAATTTATAAACTAATACCGCAAACTTGGCATTAAAGTTCATATTATTGACCAATAGCGAGATTTCACTAAAGGTGAGAACAAATTCGCTCTACTTTATTTTTACAGTTAATTATTTTATATTATTCAGAAGTTTCCGTCAAGGGTTACTTGGTAAATTTATTTGCTCTCTATAAAATCATCAACCTCTTTTTTGTGATCAAGGTATTCTTTACTATCTTTATTACTTTCTCTCCACCAATTCATGTAATCTCTATTACTCATTTGTTCACTTGTACCTATTTTCTTTCTTTCTGAACCTAATTCTTTTGCTTTTTTCATGGCTTCTGCATAAGATAATCCACTCACAGGATTGGGCATGCCTATCGCATCATTTACCCCACCCGCAACCTTATTCAAATTATTATCATTTAAAACGCTCAATTTTGGTGCCTCCTAAAAAATTTTTATAGAGCATGTTCATGATGATTATCTTCTTCATCATCTTCATTGTCAAAATCAAATTTTTCTTCCGATATATTGTTAAGATTATTAATCATAAAATCTGGAGGAGGTAATTTTACTTCAAGTCCGCCAACAACTTTACCCAAATCATTGTCGCTTATTTCTTTAAGATTACCATATTTAATTTCATGTTTATTCTTGTCCACTACTCTTCCTCCTAATTTTTTAGGATTCATTCATCATATTCGTTTTCACGAATAGTTTCTTTTGAATTTTTAATACTATCTGCAATTTTTTTAACGAGTTTCATAGGCGTTGATGCACCGGCAGTTATTCCAATTTTGCTATAATGCTCCGATAAGTTCGATGGCACATCTTCCAATTTTTCCACAAAGATAGTATCTACATTTTTTTTGCAAATATTATAAAGCTTCAAAGTATTTGAGCTTTCTTTTCCGCCAATTACTATCATTAAATCAGAAATTTTCGATAAAAATTCTGCTTCTGATTGTCGTAAATTGGTAGTATTACAGATAGTATCAAAAATAGTTATGTTTGTAAAGAGGTTGTTGATAAAATTTGTGCATTTTCCCCATTCACTTGTTGAAAAAGTTGTTTGAGCCACTATTAATGCGGATTCTTTGTTAAAAAAAGAATTTTTTTGGATTAATATTTTTAATTCTTCCAAACAGCTAAAAACAAAACTTTCGCCGCTGAAATAGCTTCGTATTCCAATAGTTTCGGGATGATTTCCATCTCCAGCTATTAATAAAAAGTTTTTACTACTTGAATTTTTTTCGACAATATTATGTATTTTTTTCACAAATGGACAGGTTGCGTCAATATATTTTATATTTTCGGACTTAATATACTCAAACGCAGATTTTGTAATACCGTGAGAACGAATTACAAGCACACTCTCCTTCGGTATTCCCAAAGAAGATTCAACAATTTGTACTCCTCTTTTATTAAAATCATCTACAACCTGAGGATTGTGTATAATAGGGCCTAAAGTACATACCGTTTGACCTCTATTGAGTAAATCATCCACTATATATACAGCACGGTTCACTCCAAAACAAAATCCTGACGTTTTGGCTATTTTAATTTCCATTTTTCCTCCAAATTTTAGTAATTACTTTAGCTTTTCCTCCTGCTGCAAAAAGAGGAGAAAAAGCGACAAAATTATAACAAAATAAATATCTTACAAAATAGAAATATTTTATATTGCTTTTAATTTCGCAGTTCTTTTATTCTATCCATTATTAAATTTGTAGCTGATTTAAGCTCGCTACGAGAAACAACACTACTACCGGTTATATTTAATTCTTGCGGCATTATGGGAATACCGTATTTAATTATTGTTTTTTTAAATACATGAACTTTATTATCCGGTGCAATACCAGTTATACAGACGGGAAGTACGGGCACACTTGACGTAGCGGCAAGCACTGCGGCTCCGGATTTAGGCCTTAAAAATTCACCTGTTTTAGAGCGAGTTCCTTCAATAAAAATCCCAAGAACGTCTCCGCCGTTTAAAATTTGTTGCGCTTTCAATATTGCCTTACCATCCCCTTTCCCTCGCTTTACTGGAAATGCACCTAAAATATCTTCGAAAAACCATTTTAATATTTTATTTTTAAACAGCTCTGCTTTCGCCATAAATCGAATTGGTTTTGGATGAGAAACTATAAAAAATATGGGGTCTATGTTAGATAAATGATTCGGGCATAATATATAACCTTGATTAAGAACGTTTATATTCTCTGCACCTACAATTTCATATGGGAAAAATATTTTAATAAGTGGCCTTAGAAAAAAAGTGATTAATTTATAAAAAAATTTATTTTGTTTCGGTTCTTTCAATAGATATACGCTCCTTAATTATTTTCAGTAGCATATTAACGGATTTAATTAATGTATATTTAGAATTATCGAAAATTATAGCGTCAGGCGCAGGTCTAAGTGGTGCAGTTTCTCGGTTTGAATCATTAAAATCCCTTTTATTTAAGGCATCTGAAATTTTTTTATAGCTAACGTTTTCTCTTTTCCTTGTAAATTGATTATAACGCCGTTTTGCTCTTACTGCCGGAGATGCAGTTAAAAAAATTTTAACATCTGCATTCGGCAAAATCACAGTTCCTATATCTCGACCATCCATTATTACATTATTATTTCTTGCTAAATTTCGCTGAAAGTCAAGAAGATAATTCCTAACACTCGACATTGCAGAAATATGCGAGGATATTGTAGATATAGTATTCGAGCGAATTTTATTGGTAATATCTTCACCATTTAAAAGTATTCTTTGAATGTAATTTTCATGTTCAAGGTCTATTCTGATTTTACTAAGAATTTTTGCAACTTCTGACTCGTTTTTATAATCAATTTTATTTATAAATAAAAAATAAGCCACAGCGCGATATAGAGCGCCTGTATCAATATTTAAAAAATTAATTTTTTTCGCAAGATGCCTTGAAATCGTGCTTTTACCCGAGCCAGATGGACCGTCTATAGCAACTGAAATCACAAATATACTCTCCTGTATTACATATTAAATTAGGTTCCTTACTTTAAAAAGTTAGAACCTAAATTTTTTAATATTTCTTATTCTTTATTTTCTATTTCTTTAAGAAGTCGAGTAACAAAATTTTCAGTAGACATTGAACCTAAATCTCCCTCACTTCTGCTACGAACTGATATCTCGCCGCTTTCAGCTTCTTTAGCACCGATAATTACCATATACGGAACTTTATTTACCTGCGCTTCTCTTATTTTGTAACCAATTTTTTCGTTTCTTGAATCTACCGATATGCGAGAAATTCCTAATTTTTTTAGCTCTTTTTCAAGATTTTTTGCATTCTCGAGAAAAGCATCGCTTATTGGTAAAATCCTTACCTGCTCGGGCGAAAGCCATGTTGGGAAATTAGCCGCTGTGTGTTCTGTTAAGATACCGATAAATCGCTCAATACTTCCCAGTATAACCCTATGAACCATAACCGGCCTGTGCTTTTGACTGTCTTGACCGATATACTCCAGATCAAAACGCTCCGGCATTTGAAAATCAAGCTGCACCGTACCACACTGCCATGTGCGTTTTAAGCAATCCTCCAAGTGGAAATCAATCTTCGGCCCGTAAAATGCGCCGTCACCTTCGTTTATTTTAAAATTTACGTTTTTTGAGTTTAAGGCATCCGCTAAAGCGTTTGTTGCATTTTCCCAATCTTCATTGCTACCCATTGAATTTTCAGGGCGTGTGGAAAGTTCAATTGTGTATTTAAATCCCATTTTTTTATAAACTTCGTCAATTAAGTCAATAACTTCCCCGACTTGTTCTTTAATTTGCTCCGGCGTCATAAAGATATGAGCATCGTCTTGAGTGAAACATCTAACTCTCATTAAACCATGTAAATTTCCTGACTGCTCGTGCCTGTGGACTAATCCCATTTCTGCATATTTTAAAGGAAATTCTTTGTAAGAACGAGGCCTGGATTTATATACAAGCATCGCACCCGGACAGTTCATGGGTTTTACCGCAAAGCCTCTATCGTCAATTGTTGTTATATACATATTATCTTTATAATGCTCCCAATGACCGGATCTGTGCCATAATTCATCGTTTAAGATGATCGGGGTCCTAATTTCCTGATATCCAGCTTTTTTGTGCACATCTCTCCAATAAGATTCTAATTGTTCACGCAGCACACAGCCTTTCGGCAGAAAAAACGGAAACCCCGGACCCTCTTCCATAAAAGTGAAAAGCTCAAGTTCTTTTCCGAGTTTTCTATGATCGCGCTTTTTTGCCTCCTCAATCATATGCAAATATTCTTTTAACTCTTTAGGAGTTTCGAATGAAATGCCATATACGCGCTGAAGCATTTTATTTTTTGAATCACCCAACCAATAAGCACCTGCAAAATTTGTAAGCTTCACCGCGCCTACCATTCCGGTTGACATTAAATGAGTTCCATTACAAAAATCAATAAACTCGCCTTGCTTGCGGAAAATAATTTTATTATCGTTTGCGTGCTTTTTTATAAGTTCTATTTTATATGGCTGATTTTTTTCTTCCATAAGTTTTAAAGCTTCTTCTGGAGAAACTTCCATTATTTCTACTGGCAAATCTTCCTTGATAATTTTCGCCATTTCCGCTTCTAATTTTTCTAAAACTTCAGGAGTAATTGAATCTTCCAAATCAAAATCGTAATAGAACCCTCGTTCAATGGCAGGCCCTGTAGCAACTTTTGTTTTTGGAAAAAGACGAACCATTGCTTGCGCCAAAATATGAGCAGTTGTGTGCCAATATGTTTTTTTACCTTCTTCGGAATCAAAGGTTAAAAACTCGATTTTGCAATCTTTATCAATCTGCGATTTTAAATCTCTGAGTTCACCATCAATTTTCGCTACGCATACATTTTTGTACAAATCTCCGCCAAGACTTTTAACAATTTCAAACAAGGTAGTTCCCTTGTTCACTTCCTTAATAGAGCCGTTTTTCAAAGTTACTTTTAACATGAGAACATCCCTTTCATTTAAATTTAATATAAACCAAAATTATTGTAAGCCATTTGACTTAAACTTTTTGTATAAAACAATAACTAAATATAGTATAGCAAATCCTAGCAAAATTACAACCAAAGTCCATGGCGAACTAGAAGCCTCTCCGGACTTAACTTCAATCCACAGTTCATCCATTAATTTATTAATGTTATCCGGAAGATTAACAAACACTTGCGCGTTTCTAAGAATTTCATCATCGGGGTAAAAAATTTTATTTTGTTTTATACTGCTATCTAATTTTTCAAACGCTTTTTTATGCGGGGTCGAATATCCAGTTTGCTTTACGTTGGCAAGAGCGATGTCAGTTTCACACATGAAATTTATGTATTTTTCTGCCTGATTTTTTCGGAGTGAATTTTTTGGAACGCACATAGAATCCACAAATAAATTGGTACCATTTTTTGGAATAACAAAACCAATGCTTGGATTATTTTTCAGCATTGTAGCAACGTCACCCGAATAATAAGGTGCCACGGCAGCTTCACCGTTACCCATTTTGTCAAATATTTGATCCATAACGTATGCTTGAATAAGAGGCTTTTGTTTTATGAGTTCATCAGCTGCTTTTCGCCAGTTTTTTGGGTCAGTGGTATTTATTGAGTAGCCAAGGCGCAAAAGTGAAATAGCAAAAGCATCTCTTGCATTATCAAATATTAAAATTCTGTTTTTATATTTTTCATTCCAAAGAATATCCCAAGTTATCTCATTTTCGCTTTTTTGAACTTCGTTTTTATTATAAAATATTCCAACAATTCCCCATACATACGGCACAGAATATTTATTTTCAGGGTCAAAATTGAGGTTTTTGAACTTATCATCAATAAAACTATAATTCGGTATATTTTTAAAATTAAGCGGAGCCAACATATTTTTTTCTCTAAGTCGAGAAATCATATAATCTGAGGGAATTATAACGTCGTAATCAGTTCCGCCACCCAAAAGCTTCGCAAAAAGCTCTTCATTATTTTGAAAAGTTTTGTAGTTTACGCGTATCCCGGTTCTTTTGGTAAATTCTTTATTAACATTTAAATTTCCGTCAGTGCCGTTTGCAATAAATTCGCCCCAGCTGTAAACATTAATAAATTCACCGAGCTCCGTACTTTTATTAGCGCACCCAGAAAAGGTTATTAAAATAAAAATGACTAAAATAATGAAAAAATTTTTTTTCACGGTACCCCCCGGATGTTTTTATAATTTTAGAATATCAGATCTCTTTTCAAACCAGATCGAATTTCGCGGAAGCGAGGTAGATATGCAAATGTAATTTGATGAACTTTAAACAAAAATCAAATTTTTCAAAAAATTGCGATCTGATCAGTTTGGGAGAAAATCTATTTTACTGTATTTTTTTCGAGTTCTTTATCTTTGACTTGGCGTAGATTAATAACTATTAAAAGAGCAAAAACAACTAAAAATAAAACGGTGGAAAGTGCGTTAATTTCAGGGCTTATTATTTTTCTTGTCATAGAATAAACAGTTATCGGCAAAGTTTGGGTTGTGCCACTTGTAAAATAACTTATAACAAAGTCATCAATTGACATTGTAAATGACAGAATCATACCCGTGATTATTCCAGGCATTATCTGCGATAAAACCACTTTAAAAAATGCTTGAATCGGACTACAGCCTAAATCTACTGCGGCTTCATATATATTCGGGTCCATTTGTCGAAGTTTCGGCATCACTGATAAAATAACATATGGAAGACAAAAAGTAGTGTGAGCGCAGATGAGCGTTAAAAGCCCAGGCTTAAATATTCCAAAACTAATGTACAAAAAAACGAACAGTAGCATAAGCGACACGCCCGTTACTATTTCGGGATTTACCATAGGCAGATTTGTTATATTCATAATGATTTGCTTTTGCCATTTTTTACTTCTTATAATTCCAACAGCAGCAACAGTCCCTAAAATTGTTGCGATAATTGCTGAAATTAAAGCAATTATTATTGTATTATAAAAAGCCGAAAGTATTTCCTGATTTTCAAAAAGCCTGTAATACCATTTAAGAGTAAAGCCTGACCACACCACACGGCTTTTGGAATTATTAAATGAAAAAATTACCAAAACAAAAATAGGGGCATATAAAAATATAAAAATTAATGCCATGTATATTTTATTAAATATTTTCAATATTTTTATCCCTCCATTTTTATATAACAACGGTCTCGTCGTCTCCGCCTCCGCCTAGCTTATTCATTATCCCCATGCAAATCATGATTATCACCATTAAAACAAGCGATATTGCTGAACCCAAATAAGGATTATACGTACTTCCCAAAAACTGCATTTCTATTAGATCACCAATTACAAAAATTGCGCCGCCACCAAGCATTTTAGAGATTATAAAGGTACTTACCGACGGCACAAAAACCATAGTAAATCCTGAAATTACTCCTGGTAAACTTAGCAGAAAAATAACTTTAGAAAAAACTTGAAATTTATTCGCTCCTAAATCCTCTGCCGCTTCGATTATTTTTGCGTCAATTTTTGTTAGAACTGTGTAGATAGGAAGAATCATATATGGAAGGAAATTATAAACCATCCCGAGTATAATCGCGCTTGGAGTGTTTATCATATTTAATTTAGCAAATCCCAAAAGAGACAAAAAACGATTTAAAATACCGTTATATTCAAGAATGGTCATCCAAGCATAGGTTCTTAATAAAAAACTTGTCCACATCGGAATCATTAAAAGCATTATGAAAATATTTTGGTGTTTCGCACGTATTTTTGATATAAAATAAGCAACCGGATAACCTAAGACTAAACAAATCAAAGTCGAAATTATTCCTAAAAAAATTGACCTTAAAAAGATTGTAGAATATTTTCCTACTTGTAAAATATTCTCAAAAGTAAATCCGCCACCTGGGTTTGTAAACGCAAAAATTACTACAAGACCTAAAGGAACTATTGAAAATATACCCATCCATAGTAAATATGGGGAAAGAATCCATTTTGTTTTCAATTAATTTCCCCCTCTCTTATTTTAAAATTTGCT
>JAEWWM010000026.1 GCA_023458915.1 Bacillota bacterium | reverse complement strand
CTCAAGAAATATGCATGGAAATGTATATCTCTGAGCTCATGCCTGGTGACATAATCCACGCAAAAGTAACGCATATGGAAAATTTCGGAGTTTTTGCCGATATTGGCTGCGGGATAATTTCGTTTTTGCCGATAGATACAATTTCGGTTTCAAGAATAGCCCATCCGCGCGAGCGGTTTTTTATCGGAATGGATATAAAAGTTATTGTTAAGTGCCTTGAAGAAAAGCGCGTACATTTAACGCATAAAGAGCTTCTTGGAACATGGGAAGAAAACGCAGAAATGTTTGCAATCGGCGAAACTGTCAGTGGAATAGTACGATCGGTTGAGGATTATGGTATTTTTGTGGAATTGACCCCAAATTTAGCCGGTCTTGCAGAGCCTCGCGAAGATGTAACTGAAGGTAAGCAAGTAAGCGTTTACATAAAAAATATCGTACCGGATAAAATGAAAATAAAGCTTGTAATTATAGATACTTTTGATTACGTAGCTACCCGTCCGACTGTTAAATATTTTTACAACAAATCACACATATCGAAATTTGTCTATTCTCCTGCTAACAGCTTAAAAGTTATGGAAACAGACTTTAACGCTTTTTCAAGCGTTTATAACCGGACATAGCCAAAAAACATCTAAATTAAGCGTAAGTTTATTATTTAATGTAAATAGGGTATATTCTTCTCCGCCCTAGGTGGAGAAGAGACAAGAACTTATTCATATTTATACAAATTTATCAATAATGTTTGTTAATTGAAGTAATTGAAGAAAATATATTTTTAATTTTTACTTTTGTTTAGCAGCTACTCCTTCAAAAAGTTTAACAAGCTCTTTAACAGTGGACGGAGGAGTTATAGGCAATGTTTTAACAACTACCTTCTGTGCTTTAAAAGGAAGAGGAGCTGATTTAGGAGGCGTTGGTGGAGCTGGTTTTGACGGTCTTTTCAGAGGTTTCTTGGCAGAATCTGCTACAAATGGCTGCACAGTTACTGTAATTGTTTTTGGTATTGAATCCGGTGTAGACTTTGCGCTTTCTACTATTTGCTTGACTAATTCGGGATGATATTTTTTCATATGAGCAGCTTTGGCTTTTTCAAGATTTTCATATATTTCTTTTTCGTTTGGAGGCGTATAGGTAAGTTCAGTACATAATTTTGCGAATCTGATTTTTTGTGTGTCTTCCGGGCTGCCATTTCCTTTACCTTTATAATTTAAATAATATTCAAATTGATTTTTAATAAATTTAACTAAGTTGACGATAGTTCTAGTATATTTATAAATTTTTCTGGCTTCGGCCTTATCTGTTGTTAAAAATTCACTCATTGTTTTGTCAAAAAAACTATAAATTTTTTGCCTGTTTCTCTTACATTCTTCATAAAATTTTTTTATTTGATTCTGTGGTTTAAATACTACTGTATCTTCATTTATCATAAGGCCAATTTCTTTGGTGGTAGTATTTTCGACAAATTGAAACTCACCTATTCCAAAATACTTTGTATGGTAAATAGCAAGTAGCCGTGTTTGAAAAGTATTTCTGAGTTCCGTGATTTTTTTAAAAGACTCCCCTATCTCTTTATAAATTTTTGATAATTTACTGCCTTTTAAACTAGGTTATATTCAAAGTTTTCTGCTAAATTCACCAAGTAATATTTAGCTATTTCCTCTTTGTCCATCCATTGTGGATATTTTTTTTTCTCATCATTAATTATTTTCGCAACGGATGCAAACTCACTGTGCCCCATGCCTTTTAATGGGGTGAGTATATTTATTATTCCTTTTTTAGAGCTGAATAGTTCCCGGATGAGGTATGGCTTTCCATCTACCGGGGCATTGGTTACTTCTCTGTAATTACCTAACTCATCCATTCTTTTTTCTGCTTCTTTAGCGTATTTTGCTCTATTTAATTTAGACATACTCATGAGTATGCACTTCCTTTCTAATTTAAATTATTTTTTTGTAGTTTAGATTCATGTTTATAATATTAAAAATTATAGCATAATCAAAACATAATTGTCAAAATTGTCAAATAATTTCGAGAATTTATGTTTAAAATTTACATATTTTTTATACATTTCTTTATTTTTAAAAAATATATTTATGATGAAAATCATCGGTAAAATCGGTGATTTTGATTTTATTTTTTCTGACTTTGAAGTGATATTATATAAATTTTTTAAAAAATAAATATTTTTTATGGCAATACTTATTATAATATGTTATTATAAGCTTCGATTTTTTTATGAAAATTTATATTAATGGAGTTGAACCCATAACATGAAATTTTGGAAATTAAATAAAAAATGGACCATAACTATAATTGGCGTTATAATTGTAGGTGCAATAGGCACTGCAATTTTTTATGTAATCAATACTAACAGAGTTTTCACACGCAGCGAGTATATTAAAGAAGTTGTTGTTCAAAATCAAAATTTTGAAAAATTATTAGATAATTTTCTAGACCAAGTAGTGAGCTACAACGGAACAAAAGAAGCGACCGAAAAATTAGAAGACACTGCTGCAAAATTTTCGAATTTTGTAACCGCTCTTAAAGAAAAGCTGGGTCCTAAAGTACCTTATGACTGCAAAACTCACTACGAAAAAATGATAGCAGCATACGGTATATACTTAGAAACTATAGATATGTATAAAATCGCTGTACCGAAAAACCTCAGTGCGGAGCGCACGGATGAGATAAAAGCTGCAGAAAATAAACTAACTGAAGCGCGAACTGCCATGAAAAATTTAAAATAAAAAATAATGAGATTTAAATTTTTGAGTCTAATAAAGTTAAAAGGAGCAACACTAAGTGCTTTTTAATTTGAATATAACAGATACTGTACTAATTAATTTTTTGCTTATGATAATTTGGCATTTAACTGTGCTTCTAATTTGCATGAATCTTGATGCTTCATTTTTTGCCCCCGAAAAACCCTGTTACGCGCAAAAAAAATGGGAAAAAGGCGGTAATTTTTACGTAAAAAAACTAAAAATAAAAAAATGGAAAGATTATTTGCCACAATACGTTGCTAAGGGTGGCTTTTCAAAGCGGCACTTCGATTCTATAAGTAGCCGTAGCAAGAAATATATTACCGCGTTTATCGCCGAAACCTGCCGCGCCGAGTGGAACCATCTTATGTGCTGCATGTATTGGGTAATTTCTTTTTTAGTTAATTCTTTTTATTATGCCATTATATTTTCCATAATACCTATTATCGTTAACATACCATTCATAGCAATTCAAAGATATAATAGAATCCGGCTTGAAAAAATTAATAAAAAATACGCACTTACAGGGATTGTAAAAACAGAAAAAATTTCGATTTAATAGGTATTTTACTGAGTATAGACTTATTTCAAAAAATCAATATTTAAAATCTCAATACTCTGCCCTTTTAGGCTTCTTTAAAATACTGCCAGAAGCAACACCTGACGGCTCTCAAACTTGACAGCATTTTACATTAATATATAATTATTAGGATAAATTCTGTGCTTTCTCTTCATGCCGTAAATAAGAAAAGAAACATAGAACTTACGGGTAAGTGTAAAACGCTATTTCTGGGGGGGTGCTGCGGCTTATAAATGAACATAAAAGACATAAAGTCAATGTATCTTAAAGAGGTAACAAGTGATTTTATTAAGCTTTCTCAAAAATCTTACAGAGCATCTCAGGTTTATTCTTGGATTGTAAATGGCGCGAGGTCTTTTGATGAAATGATGAATGTTCCTAAAGATTTGCGCGAAACGCTTAAAAAAAATTATTTTATTCCGAGCATTAAAATTAAAGACAAAAAAATATCTACAGATGGAACTGTAAAATACCTTTTTGAATTACCAGACACAGAGCTTATCGAAGCAGTACTTATGAAATATAATCATGGATATTCATTATGTCTTTCAACTCAAGTCGGCTGCAAAATGGGCTGTAGTTTTTGCTCAACAGGCAAAAGTGGATTTTCGAGAAATTTAAGCTCCTCTGAAATGATTTTACAAATAGAAGCTGCTCAAGCGGATAGTGGCATCAAAATTTCTAATATTGTGCTTATGGGTATGGGAGAACCGCTTGATAACTATGATAATGTGGCAAGATTTTTAAAGCTTATAACTTTTAAAGATCATATGAACATTGGAATGAGGCACATTTCATTGTCAACATGCGGAATAGTCGATAAAATTTATAAATTAGCAGAAGAAAAGATGCAGCATACTCTCTCAGTTTCGCTTCACGCGCCGAATGATAGTATTCGAAATCAGATAATGAAAATAAATCGACGATGGAGCGTAAACGATCTAATAACGGCGTGTAAACATTACATCAGTGAAACGGGTAGGAGAATTTCTTTTGAATATGCTATGATTGAAAACGTTAATGATACTCCAAAGTGCGCGCATGAGCTTGCAATGCTGTTAAAAGGAATGCTCTGCCACGTAAACCTGATTCCACTTAATGAATTTGAAAATAGTGAAACTTTTAAAAAAAGTTCTAGAAATAAAATATACGCGTTCAGAGATATACTCGAAAAAGAGGGTATCACTACAACAATTCGAAGAACACTCGGACAAGATATTGAAGCGGCGTGCGGACAACTGAAAAGGAAATACATACAAACGAAAATGCATACGGAAAGCGAGGCTGAACTTAAAAATGGAGTTTTACAGTAAAACTGACGTGGGTAAAGCCCGAAAAACTAACCAGGATGCGGTAAATGTTAAAGAAATTTCAGATGATTTTGTTTGGTCTGTTGTATGCGATGGAATGGGCGGAACAAGCGGCGGAGATGTTGCAAGCCGTACTGCGGTTGAAGAAGTCACAAAATATTTAGACAGAAACTTGAATGAAAATAAAAACTTTGAGAAAATAAAAGAAATAATGTATAGCGCGGTTCAGGAAGCTAACGAAGCTATTTACGAAAAAGCAAGAAAAGACGATGAACTCAGCTCTATGGGTACAACCGTAGTTTTGTGCGCTATAGTGGGCGATATGCTTCATGTTATGCACGCGGGTGACAGCAGAGCATATTTGATTGATAAATCAGGTATAAAACAGCTGAGCAAAGATCATTCCATTGTTCAGGAAATGATTGAAAATGGAGAAATAACGCAAAAGGAAGCTAAAAATCACCCACGAAGGAACATAATTACACGCGCACTTGGAATAGAAGCAGATATTAAACTTGATTACACTCAGATAAAATTGCAAAAAGATGATATAATTCTATTGTGTACTGACGGCCTTACGAATCATCTAGATGAAAATCAGATTTTTAAAATTTGCAGTAATAGTGATTTTTCTTCAGTAGCGAAAAAATTAGTAGACGAAGCAAATAAGCACGGCGGCAGCGACAACATAACTGTTGCCGTTATAAAATATTAGAAAAAATTTTACTTTTTGATAAATATTTTTGACTTAGCTTGACAGGAGAGAAAAAAGTGGACAAATACACAGGAAAACGACTGGACGCGAGATATGAAATACAGGAATTAATTGGTGTTGGCGGCATGGCTGTTGTTTACAGAGCTTACGACATAATTGAAGATAAAATTGTAGCTATTAAAATACTTAAAGATGAATTTTTGGGCAATCAAGAGTTTATTCGCAGATTTAAAAATGAATCCAAAGCGATTGCGGTTCTATCGCATCCGAATATTG
>JAEWWM010000025.1 GCA_023458915.1 Bacillota bacterium | reverse complement strand
GTATATTTGCTATTACAACAACCATCGTATCAAATTAAAGTTAAAGGGATTAAGCCCTGTGGAATACAGAAATCAATATTTTAATATTGCTTGATAAAAATCGTCTAAAAAATTGGGGTCAGTTCATAAGTGATAAGAAGATAAATTATAGGAGGCTTAAAAAATTTGAGCTTACAAACTATAGCCATTCTTACAAGTGGGGGAGATGCCCCAGGGATGAATGCAGCTGTGCGCTCAATTACTCGCCACGCGATTGGGCAGAAAATAAGAGTTTTTGGTATAAGGCGAGGCTACGCAGGGCTTAGAACCGGAGACGCATTTGAAATGAATTTAAGGACGGTTTCGGATATAATCCACAGAGGTGGCACGATTCTATATAGTTCTCGTGATGAAGAATTTAAAAGCGAGAATGGAATAAAAAGCGCGGTTGATTTTTGCCGCAAGGCTAAAATTGACGCTGTTATTGCTATAGGTGGAAATGGGACTTTAAATGGAGCTAAAGCTTTAACCGACCGTGGTATCAACGTTATATTTATTCCTGCAACAATTGATAATGATGTTGCTTGCAGCGATTATTCCATAGGTTTCGATACCGCTATGAATACAGCTATGGAAATGGTTGACAAGCTACGAGATACAGCACAGTCGCACGAAAAGTGCAGTGTTGTGGAAGTTATGGGTAGAAACTGCGGAGATATTGCTATTAATACAGGAATTGCAGTCGGCGCAACAGCAATACTTATTCCTGAAATAAAATACAGTTTTGAGAAAGATGTTATCGAAAGAATAAAATTTACTCAAAATATTGGTAAAAGGCATTTTATAGTTATAATTTCTGAAAATTGCGGCAATTCCGCAGATATTGCAAAAAAAATCGAACTTGAAACTGGGATACAAGCAAGGTGTACCATTTTAGGACACGTTCAGCGCGGAGGATCGCCAACACTTAGAGATCGAGTAATTGCAAGCATAATGGGATGCCACGCTGTAGATATTTTAATTGATGGTGCTAAAAATCGCGTAATTGCAGCTCGGTGCAGCAAAATAGTTGATTATGATATTGACGATGTGATTAGCTATAAAAAGGCATTTAATAAGAATTTGTATGAAAAAGCGCTGCAAATATCTATTTAAATGAAATTACTTAATTATACAAAATATTAATTTTGTATAATTCGAAAGAGGCGAAAAATTTAACATGAAGCAAAGTAAAGTTTTAACAACAGTATATAACTCGATGTTTATAGTGATATCTTTGATACTTGGTTTTTTGGGAAGGCTTTCTCTTTTCCCGGCATTTCCTTTTTTAAAGCTAAGTTTTTCTGATATACCTGTTTTTTTAGCTGCCCTTGTTTCCGGAATTCCTTCCGGTATGCTTGTTCTTTTAATTTCCTCATTCCTCAGGACTCTTATGTTTAGTTCCGCCGGTTGGGCTGGTTTTATAATGCGGGCCAATTCCATAATTATAGTTGCTTTTTTAGGACTTTTTTATTACAAAAATAATATAAAAAAAGTTTATAAGATATTGTGGATTTCCCTCGGCATTCTTTTGTGTCTTATCGTAAAATTATTTTTCAATTATTTTGTATGGGTTAACTTCTTTTCAATTTCCAGAGAACTTTTAGATACTTTAATGCTACCTGTTATATTTCCTTATAATCTCATTAAACTTATCGTTACTGTTGGAGCGGCTTTGGTGTTGGAAAAACCTGTAAAAAAGGTGCTTGAAAGTCTTAATAAAAGCTAATTTGAAAAAATTTATAATTTTGACAAACTCTCCCCTATTTTATTATAATAACTATAATAGCTAAGTATGAATAGCTAAGTATGCCCCCTTAGTTAAATAGGATATAACAAGTCCCTCCTAAGGATTAGTTGTCAGTTCGATTCTGGCAGGGGGTGCCATTATTTTTAAACTGATCATTACAAACGGATGTAAATAATGAGGTGTAATTAATAATGAAAAAGCTTTAAAATTAACAAAAATAATTGCTCTAACTATTAGTGTCGCTGTGATTTTGATGTTTTTAATATTTTTTATGGGGGAAGGCATTATAAATAATATAAAAACATTAAAAACAGAAGAAATAATATTGCTTTCATTAATTCCAGGATTATTTACACTAGGAACAGCTTTGGCATGGAAAAAAGAATTATTGGGTGGAATTATAATATGTTCTTCTGTAATTGCTTTCAATGTTATTGATTATATAATATTTAGAAATAAAACATTTTCTTTTAATTTTTTGATACTTTTAATTGTACTTTTTATTATAGGAATGCTTTTTATTATAGTGGGGATTAATAATAGGAAAACAAAAAAGAAAATTAATTAAACTCTGCTTTTAAATATTTAATTATCTCATCTGTGTGCATTCCGCGGGAGCCTTTTATGAGAATTTTGTCATTTTCAAAAATAATTTTTTTAAGTTCTTCAAAAGCTTCAGTATTGGATTTACAGTGCATAGTTACAATATTTTGATTTGCCGATTTTGCGCCGTCTGATAAGAACTTTGCGTTTTCTCCTATGGTTATCAAAACATCTATGCCTTCAAGCGCTATGTACCGCCCTGTGTCAAAATGTATCTCATGCGAATGTTCTCCGAGCTCGAGCATATCTGCAATAACGACAATATTTTTGCCTTCGGGGCTTAAATTTTTAAGGATGCTCACGGAACTTTTCACGGAATCCGGACTCGCATTGTAAGAATCGTCAATTAAAGTTATTCCGCCTAAATCTGAAATTTGCTGACGCATGTTTACATTTTTAAATTTTAAAAGCCCTTTTTTTATATCGTCAAGATGCAACCCCATTCCGGTTGCAACTGCTATTGCTGCAAGAGCATTGTAGACATTATGAATTCCGAGGCAAGGAATGGTTATGGGTTCACGAAACTCAGGAGTTACTAAAGTGAAATTTGTTTCCCTATCGTTTGAATAAATATCTTCGCACTTAAAAGGATAATTCCCATTTATTCCAAAATAAATGATTTCCTGAGTTATTTTATTTTTAGCGTCCGCAAGAAGCGGAGAATCGCCGTTTAAATAAAAAATTCCGTCAAGCTTTTTCATCATTTTTAATTTTTCGTTGCATGTATTCTCTATAGATTTAAAATATTCTATATGAGTAAGTCCGATATTTGTTACAACACCTATATCAATATTCGCAATGTCAGCCAGCCTGTCCATTTCGCCAAATTCACTGACACCCATTTCAAAAATGGCTACGTCATAAGTTCTATTAATATTAAAAATAGTAAGAGGGAGCCCTATTTGACCGTTGTAATTCCCCTCGGTTTTTAAAACTTTTAAAGATTCACCAAGTGCAGCCGCAATCATTTCTTTGGTTGTAGTTTTGCCTACACTTCCCGTGACTCCTATAACCGGGAGAGAAAACTTATTTCTATAATATTTTGCCAAATCGCCTAAAGCTTTTTGAGTAGACTTAACCTCAATCAAAGCACCCGCAATTTCGCAAGGTCTGTGATCTTTTTGAATAAGCGAAACCGATGCGCCCAGCTCAAACGCATCGTTTATAAAATCATGGCCATCTACTTTTTCTCCTACAAGCGGAATAAACAAAGAATTTTTCTCTATTTTTCTGGTATCAATACATACAGAGTTGATGGTGCCGTCAGTATTTCCGGATAATAAATTTCCGTTTGTAGCTGAAATAATTTCTGCAATGCTGATTTTTTCCATAATTAACCTCTCTTAATTTTTGCGAACTTTAATTTACTTTTAATTCTAAACGTTTAATCATGTCAGAAACTATAGCTCGCTCATCCATAGGATACTTAACTCCATTAATTTCCTGGTAATCTTCATGGCCTTTACCTGCAAGAACAATTATATCCCCTTTTTTTGCATTTTTGATGCAGTATTCTATTGCCTTTGTGCGGTCAGGTATTACAATATATTTTCCGGAAGTTTTGTTTATGCCTTTTTTTATGTCTTCAATTATATCCATCGGATTTTCAAACCGCGGATTATCGCTTGTTATAATCGATAAATTCGAAAGTTTTCCAGAAACTTCCCCCATTTCATACCTTCTAATTTTTGGTCTATTGCCACCTGCACCAAACAAAGTTATAAGTCTTGATGGATTATATTCTTTAAGCGTTGTTAAAATATTTTCCATACTCACCGCATTGTGCGCGTAATCTATAAATAAAGAATAATTTTTGGAAATTTTTACAAGTTCTACCCTGCCTTTAACTTTGGCAAGTCCCAATCCTTTTTTTATATTTTCTTCAGAAATACCGATAAAATTACAGACCGATGCTGCCGCTAAAGCATTATATACATTAAATTTGCCCGGAATTGATATAAAAACATCTTTAATCTTTAGCTCACCGCAAAAATTAAATTTTATCCCAATATTACTATTTTCACTGGATAAATTTATATTTCTTGCAGTATAATTCGCGTCAGAATTGTTAATTCCCAAAGTTTTTATTTTACATGTGTGATTTTTTATTATTTCTTTGTAATTACTATCATCCATGTTTACAAAACCGATTTTGCATTTTTTAAAAAGCATATTCTTGCATTCAAGGTATTCTTCCATGCTTTCATGTTCATTTTCACCAATATGATCATGGGAAAAATTTGTAAAAACACCGTAATCAAAATCAAAACCATCCAAACGGTGCGTTTTAAGCCCTATGGAAGAAGCTTCAATCACAGCATATTGGCATCCACGTTTGACCATTTTATTTAAATATTTTTGAATTTCATAAGATTCCGGCGTTGTGTTGCTAAGTTTTGTTATGTTGTCGCCTATGATTACGCCAATAGTCCCGATAAGTCCGGTTTTAATATTTGCGCTTTCAAGTATAGATTTTATCATAAATGACGTCGTGGTTTTGCCTTTAGTCCCCGTTATTCCTATTAAAGTCAGTTTTTTTGCGGGATGATTAAAAAAATTTGTGGATATTCTTGCAAGAAATGTTCGGGTATCATCAGTAAATATCAAAGTAACACCTGGGATATTCCGAAGTTTTTTTTGAGTAACTATAGCAGTAGCGCCGTTTTTAATAGCTTCATCTATAAAATCATGACCATTAACTTCGCAGCCTTCCAAACATACGAAAACATTGTTTTTAGTGACTTTACGCGAATCATAAACTATGTCTGAAATTTCAAGATCTGTAGTCCCGATTATTTTATTTATTTTAAGATTTTTAATAATAGAATCCAGTTTCATAATCTATTCCTCTCGGAATCCAAAATTATTTGATCCGCCTGGAGAAATTTGAACCCTCAACCTTTAAAATCAGAGTGTATAAGTATATTCTATAACTTAATGTATAAAATTGTCAAAAGCGATTTAGATCGTTTATTTTCTAAGGTTTAAAGTAATTTTTTAGTTGATTAAAATATTTTTATCAAAATAATATAGTTACTGTTTAAAAAGCCATCACAATGCCCTTGCGGTTAGCATATACGGAACTTATCGCTCTCGTCGGTACAATTAATATTTCTCCGAAGTTGTATCTGTTTTTAATAGTTTCCATTAATTTTTGTGCCAAAGAAAGATTTTCGCAGTGCGAGATAACAATTTTTTCGCCATCCGTATTTTTGCCGCTTTTCATGATTGTGTCGGATAGTTTTTTAATAATTTGTTTTTCACCACATGCATAAGAAAAGAAAGCAATATTTCCATCACCATCTGAACCCATTAAAGGTTTGATATTGAAAACTGATACAATTTTTCCAACTGTTTTGTTAAGTCTACCGCTTTTTACAAGATTATTTATATTATCAAGCACAAAAAACGTTTTCATGCTTTTTATAAAACTTTCAATGCGTTCAATTACGTTTAACCTTTCAACACCTTCATCTATAAGCTGCCGTGTTTTTAAAGCTATTAAAATTTCACCTGCAGAAGCGCTTTTAGAATCAAAAATATGTACTTTTTTCTTATCTTCGGGTTCCATCATGTCTTTGCCGATGTGAGCACTGTTATTTGAGCTAGAAAGATTTCCGGATAAAGTTACAGCAAAAGAATTATGATTACCTTCAAAAGCCTCTTTATATGCTATAGGCGAAGGCGCAGCTGTACTAATCCTGCTTTCGCATTTTTCCATTTCTTCCATAAAAAGCGGCAAATCAAGCGATTCGTCGTCAATGAAATTTTTTTTGCCTAATGTTATATTTAAAGGTATAGATATAACTTCAAGTCTCTTTTTAAGTTCATCAGTCATATCACAACAACTGTCTGCAATAATTTTATATCTCATTTAATAATGTCCCTTCTGCTTTTCCTTTTAATTTAATAAAAAGAAAAATTGTATATATAACAGATGCTGATTCCAAAAATTTATATAAATATTTTACCATTAATCAAACTTTTTTAAAAGTGGAGAACGTATATTAATTTTTATTCTATATTATGCCACATGATAGGAATGTTTTATGAAAATATTAGTAGATGCAGATGGCTACCCGGTTGTGAATATGTTTCTAAGGGATCAGGGCAGTACGGACTTTGCTTATGTTTCACTCCTTGCCGATAATAATTCCTTGCAAACTATCGTGTTTTGTTATGTGATTTTGAATTTTAAATTTTTCATCTTCGGTGCAACCGATCAAAATTTTAATTTCGCTATCTCTTTTAAATAAATCAACTGTAACTGCGATTCCATTAACCTTTTGATTATTGTCAGTACCAACAAAAACGTCTATTCCCTGGCCATCCATGGAAGTGGTGTTTTTAAGATATCCATAATCAACTTCGTAAATCACTTCAGTAAATTTCGGATGGAGTGACCCTTTCGGTCTGTCAATTATTATTTTCGATTCGTCAACTAAAATTTGAAGATGATTCCAAAACTTTTCATTTATTTTCATTTCTTACTTCAATCCAATATCTTTCTAAATTGCAACCGTCAACTTCACAAAATACTGTATTTTCGTAGATTCCGCCATTAGCAATAATCGTTTTACGGCTCGCTTTATTTATGGTTTTACACGTTAGCAATACTTTTTCGAGTTTACTACGTTTCTTTATTTCTTTCAAACATTCCGAAAGCATAAGCGTTGCATATCCTTTTCTACGCTCACTTGGGCGAACACAGTACCCGATATGCCCGCCAAATTTTTCAAGAAAATCGTTGAAATAATGACGAAACTGAATTAGACCGACAATCTTTTTATCAGCTTTACGAACAAAGGTGTATTGCGTTGCAGTTACTAAATCTTTATCTGGGAGCGTTTCTTTATCTTCGCAAAGCTTAGAATGATCTATCCAATCAAGCGGATTTTCAAATTGCCAAAGTAATCCTGCTCCTTCAAGTCCTAAATACTCGGTTTCTTCAGGACGTGCTGCGAAAAACTCATCACGACAAGCACGAATTTCATCGGCAAGTTCTTCAGTTGGCTTTACTAAAATCAGGTACTTTATTTTTTCTGGCACTCCATTTACCACTTTCACGTCAATTTATTTATTGCTCGACACCTTAAAATCATGGTGAATATATACCGATATAATATAGTGTATCTGCTAAATGCAAAAGCAGCTAAAACATCGTTACAAAGAGATTTTTAATGGCCCGCCCGGAGGGATTCGAACCCCCGACCTTCAGAATCGGAATCTGTATAAGTATATTCTAACACAAACGATTTAAAACTATCAAGTATTAATAAAACCGCTTAAATATGCAATTTTTGCGACATGGTTCAATGGCTAGGTAATAAAATATAGGCAATTACTTATGCAAAAATTTTGAAATTTTTGGGACTTTTTTTGGGACTTATAAAAATAATATAATACAGACAACATACCAATACAAAAATTAATAAAGTACTGCTTTAAAAATGAAGCAGTACTTTTTATATCTAAAAATAAATCTAAAACTCAAAGGAGGTTTCTAAATGAAGATATTGTTTTTAATTATCCTTACGTTTTTATTATTTAATCAGTTTGTTATCATTTTAGAAAAAGAAAAGCTAGAAAAACGGATACTTCTAATATTTAAAATAATAAACGGTAAACCACTTACTATCAGGGAGAAGAATTATGTTAGAAAGTATAGATGACAGGGAGTACCTAGAACCTCCGGATTATAAAGCAAATGCAGTTTTTAGCTGTGATTATTGCTATGGGGGAATTTATGAAGGAGATTCATACTACAAAATTGAAAATGAAGTTTACTGTGAGAATTGCTTAAAAGATAACTTTAGAAAATTTGCGACAAGTGATTAATTAATGAAAGAGATGGTTTTTTGAGAACTTTAAATGAGGTTCAATGTAAAACTTGTTTTAAATGGTACAGCAAAAAATATATGAAAAATAAAATTTGCGGTTTATGTATCAAAGAGCTTCAGCGATTGCCGAATGAAATATCCTCAAAAAAGAAAGTTGAGTATTTAAAAAACATAAAATTTAATAATCAAAAAAATCAATACAGCGGCTTATCTAAATTAGATAAAGCTGCTTTTGTTTTGTGCTCAAATTGCGAATGGCTGCGAAATATTGATTATATGAATTTAAAGATTTATTGTTCTGTGCCCCGGTGCCAAAAACAAACTGAAAAGAATGGTGATGATAAACATAGCTGATCTAACTTTTAAAGAAGATACGCATTCGTATTTTTAGGTGACGTACCTATTCTCTCGGTTTCAGAAATTATAAAACCTATCTATCAAAAAATTTACGGCATAGTTGATCCGCAAACTTTAGGAAACGCAGCTCACAGAGGAACAAGAGTTCACAGAGCCATTGAATTTTTATCTAAATATAATCTTTACAGTGTAGATAGTGATATTTCCGGATGTATCAACGCATATCAAAAATTCAGATCAGACTACCAAGATTGGAAATTGCTTCATTCAGAGCTGCGAACCTATCATAAATTACTTCTTTATGGAATGACTATGGACGAAGTGTATAAAACTTCAGAAGGCATAATTGTTTGTGATCTAAAAACAACAAAAATAGCTCATCCGAATGCATGGAGTGTACAGTTAGCCGCGTATAAATCAGGTTTTGAAAGTCAGTATAAAAAAGTTTCTAAAATAGTGGCACTTCAGCTTTTTGAAGGCGGCAATTACATACTTTATGAGCTTAAAGACAACTTTCCAATATTTTTATCCTGTCTGGAAATTTACAATTTTGATGCAAAAAAATAATTAAAAGGAGATTTTAAAATGCAAGAACAAACAGCAATGTCGATTTATCTTTCAAATGAAAAAACACGAAAGTATTTAGAATCTGTTCTAGGTGAAAAAATAGGACAATTTATCACAAGCCTTACAAGTTTGGCAAGCAGCTCAAAAAGTCTTAAAAATTGTGACAGGAACAGTTTATTAGCGTGTGCTTTGAAAGCCACATCAATGGATCTGCCATTTGATCCAAATTTGGGATTCGCATGGGCTGTGCCATATAAAACCACGGCTACATTTCAAATCGGGACAAAAGGATATACTCAGCTTGCACTACGCACAGGGCAATATAAAGCGTTAAACGCAAGAGATGTTCGGGAAGGTGAATTTTGCGGACGCGATTTTGTCGGTGATCCAATCATAACATGGCTGCCGGATGAAGAACGCTCAGAGAAAAAAGTTATCGGTTTTATGGCAGGGCTTCAGCTTACAAACGGGTTTCAGAAAGTAATTTACTGGACTGTTCAAGATATAGAAAAGCACGCTGAGAGGTATTCCCAAAGCTACCGAAAGTACAAAAAAACCGGAAACACTGACGATGCAATCTGGGCACTGCAATTTG
>JAEWWM010000024.1 GCA_023458915.1 Bacillota bacterium | reverse complement strand
TAATTTTATAGCGATGGTAAAAATTACCGGTAAATATTTCATAATATTTTATTCGAAAAAACACGGAAAATATCGGCATTTACAAAAATATTTATTTTTCGACATTTTTATTGACACGCCGAATTTTATGTGATAATTTATACAATATATTCAACACGTTAAATGTTTTTGTGCGCTGTTAATTAGAATATTTTATTATAGATTTGGAAGGAGCAATTTTCAATGTCAGATATTTCAAAAAATAATGTATTCAGGATGCTGACAACAAAGGATTTAGATTTTATAAGCGGGGGTGCCAAAGTTTTTGAAAAAATAAATGACAGACTTTTGCAAACCTCTCGTGTGCAAAGATGTAATTGTAATTGCTTTCAATCTTTTAAAAATGGTGTAGGGCTCGATATTTGCGATAATTGCGTTCATGCACAGGCGCCGTATGAAGGCTCTGAAATCACTTACTGCTCAATGCAATCTAAAAATTAAAATAATAGCTATTAAGCGAAATTTTAAATTAAATGATGTTACTTATTACCAACAGGTTCTAAGCGGCATCATTTTACTGTACAGCAAAAATTTAAATTTAACTGACTAATCCAAATCTATTGGCATACTGGCAAGAGCGTTTAAACTCAAATCCGCTCTTTTTCCGCTTAAAAATTCAAAATAAGCTTGAGATGCTACCATAGCGGCGTTATCGCCACAATATTCTATATCCGGTTTAAAAAATTTAAAATTTCTTTTTTTGCACTCGATCTCAAGAGTTTTTCTTAGCAGTGAGTTTGCTGAAACCCCACCTGCTATCGCAAGAGTTCTATATTCATAGTCTTTGGCAGCTTTTATAAAATTCGTAATAAGGTGATTTACTACGGATTTTCTAAATGATGCCGCCAAATTTTCTAGAGGCAAAGGTTCGTTTTTTTGATTTAAATTATTTATTATATTTATCATTGCAGTTTTGAGTCCCGAAAAACTATAGTCATAAGTATAATCTTCATTTTGGAGAGGAATAGGCAGTTTAAAGCTGTTTGAATCGCCGCTATCTGCAATTTTATCAAGTTCTATGCCGCCAGGGTAATTTAGCCCCAATCGTCTGCCAATTTTATCAAAAGCTTCGCCTGCTGCATCGTCTCGGGTTTTACCTATTATTTTAACACTAGTATACTCTTTAACTTCAAGTATGTGTGAATGTCCACCAGAAACTACTAAACACAAAAATGGCGGTTTTAAATCGATATTTGTTAAGTAAAGCGAAGCAATGTGTGCTTTTATGTGATGCACTGGTACTAGTGGTAATTCTGTAGCTATTGAAAGTCCTTTGGCAAAATTAACTCCTACTAAAAGAGAGCCCACAAGCCCGGGAGCATAAGTTACTGCAAGGGCATCCAAGTCATTAAGCCAGAAGTTAGATTCAATCAATACTTCTTTAACCAATGGCGCAATGACTTCAATGTGCCTTCGCGATGCCACTTCAGGCACTACACCGCCATAAACTTTATGCTGCTTTATTTGCGAGGAAACTTTAGAAACAAGCACTTTTCTGCCATTTTCAACTATTGCTGCAGCTGTATCATCGCACGACGATTCAATTGCAAGTATTTTCAATGTTTTTACCTCCATTCATCTAAAAATAATAAGTCATTATTAGCGCATCTTCTTTCGGAGAATCATAAAAATTTTTTCGAATACCTTCATTTTTAAACTCACATTTTTCATAAAGGTGAATTGCAGGAATGTTCGAAATTCTGACCTCAAGCGACAGAAAATCAAGGCTAATTTTTTTACAGTAACTCAGTAATGCGTGGATTAAACTTTCTCCGACTTTGATGTGCCTGAAATTTTCATGAACAGCGATGTTATAAATGTAACCCTCGCCTGCGACACTGTACATTCCTATGTATCCTGCAAATTGTGAACCAATTTTAGCACATGCGAAATAAGAATTTTTATTTTCAAGTTCATTTTTAAAAGCATTTTCTGACCATGGGTGAGAAAAACAAAGCTTTTCAAGTTCAGCAGCCGCTGAAATATCGCCCTTTGTCATCTTCATAATATCAATCTTTTGCATCGAACCACGTTTCTCCAGCTGAAATATGCACTTCAAGTGGTACCTGCATATAAACTGCATTCTCCATTTCGGATTTCAAAAGATTTTTTACAGTTTCTACCTCGTTATAGGGAGCTTCTATTATCAATTCATCGTGAACTTGTAAAATTAATTTAGAATCAAGTTTTTTCGCTTTAAGGCTTTTGTAAACATTAATCATAGCGATTTTTATAATATCTGCTGCGCTGCCTTGAATTGGCATGTTTCTTGCAACTCGTTCGCCAAAAGAACGCAGTACAAAGCTCGGAGATTCAAGCTCAGGAAGGTACCTTCTGCGATGGCACATGGTTTCGGCATATCCGCACTTTTTCGCAAGTTCAATTATATTTTTCATGTATTCATCCACGCCTTTGTAGTGCGTGAGATAGCGGTCAATATAATTTTGAGCTTCGTATCTGCTGATTTTAAGATTTTGCGAAAGCGTAAACGCGCCCATACCGTAAATAATACCAAAATTAACAGCTTTTGCGCGAAAACGCATTTCAGGTGTTATCATTTCAAGCGGTACGCCAAGAATTTGGGAAGCAGTAATTGTGTGGATATCTTTACCGTTTTTAAAGACGTTTATCATATTTTTGTCCCCGGAAATATGCGCCAAAATGCGAAGCTCAATCTGGGAGTAATCCGCATCAACAAGAACGCAGCCGTCTTTTGCTTTAAAAAACTTACGAAGTTCCCTGCCACGCTCAGTGCGTACAGGAATATTTTGCAAATTTGGTTCAGTTGAGCTTATGCGCCCTGTTCTAGTTTCTGTTTGGTTAAACGAAGAATGAATTCTGCCATCTGGCGTGATTAATTTCATCATACCATCGCAATACGTCGATTTGAGTTTTGAAAGTTCACGGTATTGCAAAATTAGATCTATAATTTCGTTAGAACCTTTAAGTTTTTCAAGTGTTTCAGCACTGGTTGAATATCCGCTTTTGCCTTTTTTGCCTTTTGGCAAATTAAGC